>NZ_JBEYFC010000190.1:0-15205 GCF_040634175.1 Streptomyces sp. NPDC007162 | reverse complement strand
CAGCCTGAGCAACCACGCCGGCGCGCTACTGGAAACCAGTCTGTCCGAGGACAACGTCTGGCTCATCAGGCTACGCCAACGTGTGGGGCGGGCGCTTTACCGACTTGGGCGGTTCGAGGAATCCGAGGCCGTTTTCCAGCGAGCTCTGGAGGACTGCGAACGGACGCTGGGACCCTCGGCACCGGACACGCTGGCGGCGTGCGCAAAGCTGGCCAGTCCTCTCGTCGTACTCGGGCGAAGACCTGATGGCATCTCGCTGTTCCGACGAGCAGCAGAGGGATACCTACGCACACTCGGCGCCACGCATCCCCGCACGCTCAACGCACGATCGAACCTTCTGGAAGTGTCCACGCAGCCCGCAGACGTGGACGCAGGACCGGGCTTGGTCATCGAATGCCGTCGTGAAGTCGGGGAAGAACACACCATCACGCTCGGAGCAGAACTCAACTGCGCCTTTGCACTCAATCGCGCCGGGCGCCCGGCAGAGGCCCTGCCGCACATTCGATCCGCCTTCGCGAAATTCTCACACCGCTATGGCGCCGATTACCCGATCACACTCAACTCTCGCCAAACATTGGGTGTGATTCTGCACGCCCTCGGCGAAAAAGATGAAGCGATCGAGCATATGGAAATGGTCGCACAAGGTCGGACCAGGGCCCTTGGGCCGAACCATCCGTGGACGATACACGCCAGGGAACTCCTGGACACCTTTCGAGAATCCTAGGGAAAATACCGACTTCGCATCGACCCGCCCACTTCCTCGGTCCACCCGGCTACCCTCCTCCCATGATCCACGCAGTCGTCTTCGACGTAGGTGAGTGTCTGGTCGACGAGACCCGGGAGTACGGGACCTGGGCCGACTGGCTCGGCGTACCTCGTCACACCTTCCACGCGATGTTCGGCGCTGTCATCGCCCAAGGCCGCGACTACCGAGACGTCTTCCAGGAGTTCCGGCCCGGGTTCGACCTCTACGAGGAGCGGGAGAAGCGGGCGAGCGCAGGGAAGCCGGAGTCCTTCGGGGAGGAGGACCTCTACGCGGACGTCAGGCCTGCGCTCGCCGCCCTGCGGGAGAACGGGCTCTGGCTCGGGATCGCCGGGAACCAGACCGTCCGGGCGGGCGGGATCCTGCGGGAGCTGTTCTCCGGTGATGTCGATCTGATCGGTACGTCGGACGACTGGGGAGCCAGCAAGCCCGACCTCGATTTCTTCAAGCGGGTCGCCGACGCCGTGCCGTTCGACGTCGGTGAGATTTTGTATGTCGGGGACCGCTGTGACAACGACATCCGGCCCGCACGACAGGCTGGCATGCAGACCGCCCTCGTGCACCGCGGGCCTTGGGCCACCGTCCAGTGGAACGGGCGCGAGGCCAGGGACCTCCCCACCTTCCGGGTCGAGGGACTGCTTGAACTGCCGGGCCTGATCCGTCACTTCAACGACCCAGCGCGCTGAGGGTCGTCGACCAGTCGTACAGGCGGTCGTCGAGGTCGCGTACGCAGCGCTCGGCCTGATGGGGGGCGAGCGCTCGGCGTACCTCACGCACGCGGTCCATGCCCGTCGCGTACCAGGTGACCGCCAGCTGGTCGAGGGCCTTGGCCGCGTACTCGCACGCCTGCTCCGGGTTTCCCGACGCCGCTTCCACGGCGGCCAGGTCGCCGTACACCACCGAGCGCTGCTTGTCCTCGGACGGTGTCATCGCGTCCCGGGCCCGCAGCAGGCTCTCGCGGGCCTGCGGGAGATGGCCTGCGATCATCTGCGTGTTGCCCTTGAAGGCCGCCAGGCGGGCCGGGGAGAACCAGTCCAGCCACTCCGGTGAGGGGTGCTCGTTCCCCGCTGCCAGTACGTCCTCGGCGTGCCCCAGGAGATGCAGCGCGGTACGGCTGTTGCCCGAACGTGTCTCGCATTCGGCCTCCACCGCGTCGAGCCAGGCCAGGAACTCCGCGGAGGCCGGTGCACGCCGTGCGTAGGTGCGCGCTGCCGTCATGCGTTCGAGCGCGCCGTCGCGGTCCGCCACCCATCCCGGGACGAACGCCATGTGCGCGATGATCGCCGAGCCGAGCAGCGCGTCGTCCGCCTCTCCCGCCGCCTGCAGTGCCAGCAGGAGGGTGTCGTTGGCCGTGGCCGGCTCGCGCAGGTCGAAGAACTCGATACGTCCTGCCAGAAGGTGGGTCTCCGCCAGCGCGGCCGCGACCTCCCGACGTGTCGAGTCCGTCGTCTCCGGCAGCAGGGCACAGCCCAGGGTCGCGTGTGCGACGACGGCCGGGTGCAGTTCGGCCGGTGCGACCGACCAGTAGAACCGACGGTGTGCGCGGGTCACCGCCATGAAGTCCGCACCGACCGTGGACGGCTGCGGTGTCACGACGACTCTCCGGGACAGCGTCGTCCGGCGTGCCGGCGCTGTCGGACCGCCGGTGGCCATGGTGCGCCGAACGTGCTCTGCGGTCTGTGGCCCGTCGGAACCCCACGGAGGCGTGAAACCCAACGCCTCCATGCTCTGTCCGAGCAGGTGGACAAGAACCCGTTGGCAGTCGGGCTGCGGCCAGGGCGGGTTGTCCGACTCCCAGCGGCGGACCTGTCGTACACCGATCGACAACCCTCTGACGCCCATGTCCTTGGCGTGCTTGGTCAGCGCATCCGCCAAGTCCTGTTGGGAGTTGAAACCCGCGGCTACGCGAGCGGCCTTGAGTCGGATGTTGCCGGTGGGCCTGGGCACTGAGCACCTCCTGCTACGGCTGTGCCCACTCTCCCACAGAGAGTCCCGTTTCAGGCATGTCATCCCTCTGAAGACGTCACGAAAGCCCTTAGTGAGTCCCTTTGACGGCCTTCTCAAGTCCTCGAAACAGGCGCTTGGTTACTGGACGCTTTGTGTCGTCCCCAGAACAGGAGGCAGTTGTGGACCCACAAGAGGCCCTGGACAGAGCGATCGCCGAGTGGCTGGCGCGGGCTCATCCGAACCCTGCGCAGGCCTGGCGCGAGTGGGCGGTCCAAGGAGTCGCGCTGTTGCCGCTCGGCGATCGGTTCGCGGCGGTGCGCATGGCGTCCGAGGAGGTGCACGCAGCGGTGGATTCAAGCAACCCGGACCAAGTCGCCGTCTGCCTCGGTCTCTTACTGGGCGGCTCGATCATCTACGACCGGCGTGCCACGGGCGGCACGTACTACGCCCTGATCCAAGGGCACGCCGGTTTGGTCTGGGCGTACGACGACGTCGCCACATGCCTGGGGCGCGGCACCTATCTCGGCGTACCACGACTCGACCGGCAACAGGCCCCCGGTACGTACTGGCTTGTCCCGCCGCGCTACGAGGGCGACCTGTGCACCCCGCGTTCCATCACTGCCCTGCTCAAGAGGGGGCGGTCACGGCTGGCCGCTCGCTCGGAAGTCTGACACTCCACCGCGAGGAACCTCGAAGGAAACGGTGAGAAAAGCTATGACGAAAACGGCAGTTCACGTGCCCTGGGCCCTGAGGTTGGTGACCGATCGGCTGCCCGTCGGGACTTCCGCGTACGCCTCCGTCGTGCTCGACGGCGTCTCGCAGACCGCCGTGTATGCGGACGCCTCCGGTCGGGTGGTCGAGATGGGGAAGCACGGGACGTCGAGGACGACGGGTACGGCGTCGGTCTCCGGTGGTGGGGACGGGCAGAAGCCCCAGGCGCAGACGCAGGACGACAACACGACCGACTACGAGTCGGACTGAGCGGTGGGTGCCACTGTTCTGGTACTCACCGCGCTGGAGGACGTCACCGCGGATCGGGTCGTCGAGGCTCTGAACGAGCGGGGTGCAACGGTCGTACGCGTTGATCCGGGGGATGTCGGGCCGGACCTTGTCTTCGGGTTCCGGCTCGGGCAGGAAGGCGGCTCGACGTGGGGTGGGCGGTTGCGTACCGCGAGCCGCGAGGTGGACGTGGGAGCCGTGACAGCCGTCTACTGGCGCCGGCCGACCCCGTACACCGCGCGCTTTGGGCAGTTGCCCCGCCAGTCGCGCGAGTTCGCCGTCGCGGAGGCACGTCATGGGCTCGGTGGTGTGCTTCACGGTCTGCGGGGTGCGTCGTACGTCAACCATCCGTCCGCCGTGGCCCGCGCCGACTTCAAGCCCGCCCAGCTCCAGAGGTTCGCCGCTCTCGGTCTGCGTGTTCCGGCGACACTGATCACCAATGACGTGGCGGAGGCTCGGAAGTTCGCGGCCGAGCACGAGCGTGTCGTCTACAAGTCGTTCCGTGGGCTGCCGGAGGGCGAGGACGGACGGGCCGGGGCGATCTGGGCCCAGCGCATCGAACCCGGTGCGCTGGACGACTCCGTCGTGGTGACCGCGCATCTCTTCCAGGCCGAGGTCCCGAAGAGCGGGGACGTACGGGTCACCGTGGTCGGGCGTCGGGTGTTCGCCCAACGGATCACCACGCCGGACGGTGCGCTGGACTGGCGCCGGGGTGACTGGGACCGTCTCGTCCACACACCCGTCGCCGTGCCCGGGTCCGTGCGGGCCGCTCTGTACGGCTACCTGGGCTCGTTCGGGCTGGTCTTCGGCTGCTTCGACTTCGCGCTCACCGGTGCCGGGACGGCTCCCGAGGACTGGTGGGCGATCGAGTGCAATCCGAACGGGCAGTGGGGCTGGCTGCCGGACGCCCCGGCCATCGCCGACGCGTTCGCCGAGATCCTGAGCAGAGAGGAGAACGAAGACCTTGACGACACCCGACGGGCCTGAGGCAAACCCGGTTCTGCTTCGACGGGAGATGGCGAGGGGGCTCGCGCGAGACGGGGCAGTGGTTGATCCGCGCTGGTTGGCGGCGGCGGATGACGTGCCCCGGCATCGGTTCGTGCCGGGCTTCTATCTGGCGGCCGACGAGACCGACGAGAACGGGCTGGTGGTGTGGGAGCCCGTCACCGCCGAACTCGACCACGGCAGGTGGCTGGCCGCCGCGTACTCCGATGCCACGCTGGTCACCCAGTTCGACGACCGGGAGCCGGACTGGAGCGCACCCGAGGTACGGCACGGTGGGGCACCCACCTCCTCCTCGACCCTTCCGTCGCTCGTCCTGAGGATGTGGGCCGATGCCGAGGTGAGTGAAGGGCACACGGTGCTGGAGATCGGCACCGGCAGCGGCTACTCGACCGCGCTGGCGTGCGAGCGCCTCGGGTCCGCCGACGTCACGAGCATCGACGTCGATCCGCACCGGCTGGCGGTGGCGGCCGACGCCCTGTACGGCTGCGGCTACACGCCGACCCTGGCTGTTGCGGACGGGTTGTACGGCTACTGGCCCGAGGCCCGCTTCGACCGGATCGTGGCCGCCTGTTCCTTCCGTTCCGTGCCGGACGCGCTCGTCGCGCAGACCCGGCCGGGCGGGAAGATCCTGCTCACGCTGTCGGGGTGGTTGTACGGGTACGCGCGCGTGCTCCTCACGGTCGCCGAGGACGGCACGGCTGAGGGGCCGCTGCTGCCGGGCACCGTCTCCTTCATGTCGGTTCGGGCGCACGCGGCACCGGCCTTCGGGAACCCCGCCCACTGGGCGGCGGGGCTGCCGGAGAGGGGCAGGCCGGCGCGGTACGGGCCCGAGCGGATCTCGGCCGCCGATCCGGAGGCGTTCCACCTGCGTTTCCTCGCCCAGTGCGCGGTGCCCGACGCCCAGATGACCACCGTGGAAGGGGTCGTGCACCTGGTCGACGCCGTCCGTGGCTCCGCCGCTTCGCTCACTCCGCGCGAGGGTGGGTGGGAGGTGCGGGAGGCGGGGCCGGTGCGGCTGTGGGAGCGCGTGGAGGAGGTCGTGGCCGCCTTCGACTCCGCCGGCCGGCCCGGACCTGAGCAGTTCCGTCTCCGGGTGTGCGGAGGTGAGCGGCGGCTGGCGCATCCTCAGATGTCCGGTCTTGAGTTGCCCGGGCTGTGAGTCGTGCCCGGGGCCGGTCGCCCGACGGCAATGGCCAGGGGGCGACGTTCCGGGCGGCCGTTGATCGGATCGGCTCCAGGAGGGCACGTGGAAGGCACACTTTCCGGGATGATCGTGTGATGGTCACCGAGCAGGCCCGCGTTCGCAGCGCGGGGCGGGAAGGCACGTCCGTGCTCAGCGTAGTCACCGATGACGGTTCCATCAGGGGCCGCCTCGTTCCCCTGGTCCGCGTGGGTGCCCGGTTCAGGAACGGTGTTCTGGTAGCGCGTGAGGGGGCGGCCGCGTGAGCGAGATCCCGAGGCCCGGCAGCCGTCGTAGCAGCGTGGAACTGCAGATCGACCGGGTCATCATCGCGTCCCTCGAACAGGCCACTGTCCATGTGCGCTGCCTGCGGGGACCGGTTCGTCGCGGTGCCCGCTTCGACCACCTCCGCGGGTCGGTACAAGCACTCGACCTGACACTGACACAGGTCCTCGTCTATGGGCATCGAGTGGCAGCACTCGACACGGGCGTCACCGCCTGGGTGACGCTCCGAGGAGAAGGCGTCCAACGCCTCATGCCGGGCACCCTGGACTCCGGATGGCAAGTCGTCCAAGGCACCAACCCGCCATCCTGATCCGGCGGTCCGGCGTTCCGGAATCCGATCGCTCCCTCGCGGCCGTGGCGGCGGTGCGCACGGGTGTTACCTTCCCTTCCCGTGACGGAGTACCAGGATGGGACAAGGGCCGCCTACGACGGGGTTGTTGAGCTGTACGCGTCGATGTTCGCCGATCGGCTGGAGGGACGTCCGCTCACGCGCAACATGATCGGCTCCTTCGCCGAGTTGGTGCGCGCGACGGGGAACACGCGGGTGGCCGAGGTCGGGTGCGGGCCGGGGCATCTGACGGCCATGCTGCACGACCTGGGGCTGAACGCCTCCGGGTTCGTTCGACCTCTCCCCGGGCATGGTCGAGTACGCCCGGCGGGCCCATCCTGCGCTGCGGTTCGACGAGGCGCGGATGGAGGCACTGCCCGTCGAGGACGGCGCGTTCGGCGGCGTGCTGGCCCACTACTCGATGATCCATACCCCGCCTGGGGAACTGCCCGCGCTGCTGGCCGAGCAGGCACGGGTCCTGGCGCCAGGGGGCCTGCTGCTGGTCTCGTTCTTCGCGACCGAGGGGCCGGAGCCGGTCCGCTTCGACCACAAGGTGACGCCTGCCTACAGCTGGCCGGTGGACCGTTTCGCCGAGCTGCTGGAAGGGGCCGGGCTCAACACGTTCGCGCGGCTGATCCACGACCCGGCCTCGGAACGTGGCTTCCTCGACTCCCATCTGCTGACCCGTCTCCGCTGATACTGCAACACGGTGGATCAACTTGTGGGACCAGCAGCAGCGGACCTCGGCGAGATGCCCGACTCCGGTGCAGACAGCGCAGAACCAGTCGCTGTGGGGCGTCGGTGAACCGATGTGTCGTCATGCTCGTCCTTCATTCCGGCATGTGACCCTCCGAGGGGCGGGGACCCTTTCATGAGACAGAGCAATCCCAGACGTGGTGGTGTGTCCGAACGCCGTCGTCCGGCCGTGCTGACCGCGGTCGCCGCGCTCGCCGTCGCGGGTGCGGCGGCCGTGCCGGTGCCGGCGTCGGCGGCCGGTGGGGCCGCGGGTGCGGCGACCACCTTGCAGCAGGACTTCGCGGCGGCCGCCGACGCCTACCACGTGCCCCGTCAGGTGCTGCTGGCGGTGGCATACCAGGAGTCGGCCTGGGACACGCACGCCGGGGCGTACAGCACGGACGGCGGGTACGGGCCGATGCACCTCACGGACGTCACCCCGGCGATGATGGCCGGGGGCGGCGCGGGGGCGGCCGGGCGTGGGGAGTTGGCGAAGCTGGCCGCCGATCCGGCCCTGCACACCCTCCAGGCCGCCGCCGAGCTGACCGGTCTGTCGGCGGCCCAGTTGCGCCGCGACCCGTCGGCCAACATCCGCGGCGGTGCCGCGCTGCTCGCCTCGTACCAGAAGGCCGCCACCGGCGCCGTCTCCGCGGATCCCGGCAACTGGTACGCGGCCGTGGCCCGTTACAGCCAGTCCGGGCGACGGCAGGGCGCCGCCGCCTTCGCCGGGCGGGTGTTCGCCACCATCAAGGCGGGGGCCGCGCGCACCACGGCCGACGGGGAGCGCGTGCGGCTGGCCGCCGACAGCGGTGTCCGGCCGGACACCGGGCAGTTGGCCGGCCTGCACCTGAAGGCCGCGGTGACCGCGGACACCGAGTGCCCCGCCACCGTCGCGTGCACCTTCGTCCCGGCGGCGGCGTCCAACGGCCAGGTGTCCGACCGCCCCGCCAACGGCATCCGCATCGACAGCATCGTCATCCACGACACCGAGACGTCGTACGACGCCGCCGTCAACATCTTCCAGCAGCCGAAGGGGACCGCCGCGCACTACGTCATGCGGTCCTCCGACGGCGCGGTGACGCAGATGGTGCCGACCAAGGACCTCGCCTTCCAGGCGGGCAACTACTCGACCAACATGCACTCGATCGGCATCGAGCACGAGGGGTACGCCGCACACGGCGGCACCTGGTACACCGAGGCGCAGTACGAGGCCACGGCCGAGTTGGTGCGGTACCTCGCCGACCGGTTCGGCATACCGCTGGACCGGCAGCACATCCTCGGGCACGACAACGTCGCCGGTCCGAACTCGTCGCTCGTCTCCGGCATGCACTGGGATCCGGGTCCGTCGTGGGACTGGAACCACTTCATGGGCCTGCTCGGGGTGCACACCGGGCGGCACGGCGTCGGCCCGGTCGGCTCGGTGGTCACCATCGCGCCCCGGTTCCACGAGAACCTTCAGACCGTGCAGATCTGCCCCTCCGACGACCCCACCCACGCCACCACCGCGTGCACCGAGACCCAGCAGCCGTCCAACTTCGTCTACCTGCGCACCGAGCCCAGCGACACCGCCCCGCTCTTCGGGGACCAGGCGCTGCACCCCGGTGCGGCCGGTACCGACCGGATCAACGACTGGGGCAGCACGGCGGCGGCCGGACAGCAGTTCGTGGTCGCCGACCAGGACGGTGACTGGACGGCCGTCTGGTACGGCGGCTCGAAAGTGTGGTTCTACAACCCGCACGGCTGCAACACCGCACCCGCGCACGGGGTGCAGGTGATCTCGGCGGCCGGTACGGCCCCGGTGGCGGTGTACGGCTCCAGCTACCCGGACGCGTCCGAGTACCCGGCGGGGCTTTCGCCCTCCACGCAGGCGCCGCTCAGCATGTACACCGTCCCGGCCGGTCAGGCCTACGTGGCCACCGTGGCGCCGTCCCTCACGGAGGACTTCTTCGCCTCCAGCGGCGCGGTCGTCACCGGGGCGAAGGCGATGTACACCATCCAGTACAACCACCGGGTGGCGCTCGTGTACGCCTCGGACGTCACCGCCACGGACGGCTGACGGGGCCGTCGGCACCGCGTAGGCAAGCACATGGGTGCCCAGGGGGTTCCGGCCTCCTGGGCACCACTCGTGTCCCGGGCTCAGAGGGCCGTCGCGGCCCTGACGAGTCCGGCGACCGCTCTCGACCTGCTGTGGGGCGGCCAGGCGATCACGGTGGTGACGGGCGGGGCGTCCAGGACCGGTACGGCGGCGAGGTCGTCGCGCAGCTGGGTACGGCAGGACTCCGGCGCCACCCAGCAGGCGCGGCCGAGTGCGATCAGCTGGTGCAGCTGGGCGTGGTCGCGGGCCTGGGGGCCGGGACCGTCCGGGTAGGTGCCGTCGGGGCGGGGCCAGCGGGGCAGGGGCAGGCCGGGCAGGTCGGTGACGTCGGCGAGCCGGACGTGGGGGCGGGTGGTGAGGGGGTGCCCGGCGGGGAGGACCAGGACCTGGTTCTCCGTCAGCAGTTCCTCGGTGTCGAGGCCCGCCGTGGAGTCGAACGGCAGGTGCAGCAGGGCCACGTCGGCGCGGCCGTCGCGCAGCATGTGCTCCTGTTCGCCGATGCCGCACAGGAGGAGGTCGACGGTGACCGCGTCGGGTTCGGCGGCGTAGGCGTCGAGGAGTTTCGCCAGGAGTTCACCGGAGGCGCCCGCCTTGGTGGCGAGGACCACGCCGGGGTGGCCGGTCGCGGCGAGAGCGGCGCGGCGGGTGCGGCGCTCGGCCGCCGCCACGGCGTCCAGGGCGGCGCGGGCCTCGCGCAGGAGCACCGAACCGGCGTCGGTCAGGGCCACCGCGCGGCTGGTGCGTTCCAGCAGGGTCGCGCCGAGGCGCCGCTCCAGCAGGCCGATCGCCCGGGACAGCGGGGGCTGGGCGATGCCGAGCCGCTCGGCGGCCCTGCCGAAGTGCAGTTCCTCGGCGACGGCCACGAAATAGCGCAGCTCACGCGTCTCCACCTCGCCATGCTACTGCGGTGGGCCAGGATCGATACCCGGTGGGTATCGCCGGCCACCCGATCGGTGTTGGCCGGGCCGGGGCCGCCGGGACCAGGATCGACGGTATGGACGAACAGGCGAAAGAACAGACGGTCGCGCTGGTGACCGGCGCGAACAAGGGCATCGGGTACGAGATCGCGGCGGGCCTCGGCGCCCTCGGCTGGCGGGTCGGGGTCGGCGCCCGGAGCGAGGAGGCACGCGAGGGTGCCGTGGCGAAGCTGCGGGCGGCCGGCGTGGACGCGTTCGGCGTGCCGCTGGACGTGACCGACGACGCGAGCGTGGCCGCTGCCGCCGCGCTGGTCGAGGAGCGCGCCGGACGGCTCGACGTGCTGGTGAACAACGCCGGGATCACCGGCGGCCCGGAGCAGTTGCCCACCACGGTCGACATCGCGGCGGTACGGGCGGCGGTGGAGACCAACGTGATCGGCGTCATCCGGGTCACCAACGCGATGCTGCCGCTGCTGCGCCGCTCGGCGTCGCCGCGGATCGTGAACATGTCCAGCAGCGTCGGCTCCCTCACCCGGCAGACCACCCCGGGCGCAGAGACGGGCCCGATCGCGGTGGCCTACGCGCCGTCGAAGACGTTCCTCAACGCCGTCACCGTGCAGTACGCCAAGGAGCTGGCCGGCACGAACATCCTGATCAACGCGGCCTGCCCGGGCTACTGCGCGACCGACCTCAACGGTTTCCGCGGCGTGCGCACCCCGGAACAGGGCGCGGCGATCGCGGTACGGCTCGCGACCCTGCCGGACGACGGCCCGACCGGCGGCTACTTCGACGACGAGGGGGAGCTGCCCTGGTGACGACGCGGAAGGCCGCCCCGGTGCCATGATGTGGGCATGACGGTGATCCACGGGGAAGTCGCAGTCGGGTTCGAGGGTGTACGGGAGGCGTTCGCCGCCAACTTCGCGCAGCGCGGGGATGTCGGGGCGGCCGTGTGCGTGTACCGGGACGGGCGGCCCGTGGTGGACCTGTGGGGCGGGGACGCCGATCCGGACACCGGGCGGCCCTGGGAGCGGGACACCTTGCAGCTGGTGTACTCGGCGACCAAGGGAGCCACCGCGACCGCCGCTCATCTGCTCGCGCAGCGCGGCGAGTTGGACCTCGACGCGCCGGTGGCCGCGTACTGGCCCGAGTTCGCCGCGAACGGCAAGGCGGACATTCCGGTGCGGTGGTTGCTGTCGCACCGGGCCGGGCTGGTCACGCTGGACCGGCCGGTGCCGCTCGGCGACGCGCTGGGGTGGGACGCGATGGTGGCCGCGCTGGCCGCGCAACGGCCGCAGTGGGAGCCGGGGACCGCGCACGGCTACCACGGGCGGACCTTCGGGTGGCTGGTCGGGGAGGTGATCCGGCGGGTGTCCGGCCGTACGCCCGGCCGCTTCTTCGCGGAGGAGGTCGCCGGGCCGCTCGGGCTGGACTTCTTCGTCGGGCTGCCGGCGGCCGAGCGGGGGCGGGTCAGCCGGATGGTGTACCCGAAGCCGGAGGTCGACCTGAGCACCGTACCGCTGGACGCCGTGCCGCCCGAGGCGCGCGAGTTCGTCGCCGCGCTGCAGGACCCGGGATCGCTGAGCAACCGGGCGTTCGCCCTCACCGACCCCGCCGAGATCGACTTCAACTCGGCCGAGGTGCAGGCCGCCGAGATCCCCGCCTCCAACGGGATCTGCACCGCGCGCGGCCTCGCCCGGATGTATGCCGCGCTGGTCGGAGAGGTGGACGGGGTACGGCTGTTCAGCCCCGGGACGCTGGCGGCGGCGACCGCGGAGCAGGCCGCCGGGGTGGACAGGGTCATCATGTTCCCGGTCCGCTTCGCCTCCGGTTACATGCTGCCCGTCGAGACGAACCCCCTGACCGGTCCGCGTGCCTTCGGCCATCCCGGCCGGGGCGGCTCGCTGGGATTCGCCGACCCCGAGCACGGCGTCGCCTTCGGTTACGTCATGAACAGCGTCGTCGAGGGCGCCGAGGACACCCGCGCGTCCGCACTCGTCGACGCGGTACGGTCCGCGCTGGCCTAGGGGGTGGGTACCGGCCGGCGTTCGCCGATCTTCCGCCCGGGTGAGCGCGTGGTTAGAGTCGGCGGCATGAACGGGGTCGTGGTCGCAGTCAGTCGTAACGAGGTCTACTCCTTCACCAAGCCGAACCGGGAGAGCATCACGCTGCTCGCCGGGCTCGGGGTGGAAGGGGACGTCCATGCCGGGGTCACGGTGAAACACCGCTCGCGGGTGGCGCAGGACCCGGACCAGCCGAACCTGCGTCAGGTGCACCTCATCCACGAGGAGTTGTTCACGGAGGTGGCGGGCGCCGGGTTCCGGGTGGGGGCCGGGGAGCTCGGGGAGAACATCACCACCCGCGGGCTGGATCTGCTGGGGCTGCCGACCGGGACGCTGTTGCGGATCGGGGAGCAGGCCGTGGTGGAGGTGACCGGGCTGCGCAATCCGTGCGCGCAGATCGACGGCCTCCAGCAGGGGCTGCTGAAGCAGGTCGTCGGGCGGGACGGGAGCGGGCGGACCGTCCGTAAGGCCGGGGTGATGAGCGTGGTGACGGTGGGGGGTGTGGTGCGGCCCGGGGACGTGATCCGGGTGGAGCTGCCGCAGGGGGTCCACCGGCCGCTCGAGCGGGTCTGAAACTGCTCTGAGTTTTCTTTGCGTCTCCTGAAACATTCTCCCCGGCCCACCGCATCAATGGGGTGGAGCGGTCGGCACGGTGCCGGGGACGGGGGAGCTTGCGGATGAGTCAGGGCAGCGGTGTGGAGGACTACGCCGAGTTCGCCGCGGCGCGGGCCGGGCACCTGTACCGGTCCGCCTGCCTGCTCACCGCCGGGGACACGCACCTCGCGGAGGACCTGGTGCAGGAGGCCCTCGGCCGGATCTACGTCCGCTGGGGGCGCGTCTCGCGGGTCGGCAACCCCGCCGGGTACGCGCAGACGGTGCTCACCCGGACGTTCCTCGCCCACCGGCGGCGGTTCAGCAGCCGGGAACGGGCGCGGGACTCCCTCCCGGAGCGGGCGGACGCCGGCTCCGACCCGTCCCTGCGGCTGACCCTCCTCGACGCACTCGCCCGGCTGCCCGCCAAGGACCGGGCCGTGGTCGTCCTGCGGTACTGGGAGGACCGGTCGATACACGAGACCGCGGACGTGCTCAACGTGAGTTCGGCCGCCGTCCGTACGCGGTGCGTGCGGGCCCTGGCCCGGCTGCGCGAGCTGCTCGGCGAGGACCTCGCCGAATACGCCCGCCCCTGACCTCAGACCTTCCCGACCTCAGACCTTCCCGACCCAAGACCTTCCTGACCCCAGACCTTGTGGAAACGGTGGTTCGTCATGCCCGTCGAGCAGCGGCACAGCGACAGCGACAGCGATCCCTTCGAGCGTGAACTCTCCGCCGCCCTGCACCACGCCGGCGCCGACTTCGACACCGACCGGGCCGCGCTGGCCGCCGCCGGGACGGTCCGGGGGCGGCGGCTGCGGCAGCGGCGGCGGGCCGCCGTCCTGGGCGGCGCGGCGGGGGTCGCGCTCGTCGGCGTGGGGGGTGCGCTGGCGGTGTCCTGGGACGGCCCGTCGTCGCCTGCGCGGCCGCCCGCCGCCGCGAGCAGCACCCCGGAGGCCGCCTCCTCCGCCGCCGCCGGGCGGGACGTCACCTCGGACGACATGATCCGCACGCTGGAGAAACTGCTGCCGAAGGGGACGTTCGGCAAGGCGCAGGGACGGGGCGTCGACAAGAACGAGCCGCTCGTGGATCCGTACGCGCAGGTCGTGTACGACGACGGGCACGGGGCCGCCGCCGTCAGCGTCGCCGTGAACCGGGTGCTGCCCGGCGGGTACGACGCCCGGCAGGCCACCCGGTGCCCCGACAAGGTCTACATCCCCTACGACAGTTGCGTCACCAGCCATCTGCCCGACGCCTCCGTCGTCACGGTGATGAAGGGGTACGAGTATCCCGACCGGCGGGTGGACACCAGGCTCTGGACCGCGAACCTGGTCAGCCCCGACGGCCACCACGTCACCGTCAGCGAGTGGAACGCCGCCGCCGAGAAGGACGCGCCGATCAGCCGGGAGCAACCTCCGCTGTCCGCGGCCCGGTTGAAGGTGCTCGCGGCCGCGAAGGAGTGGCGGGAGGTCGTCGACGCCATCCCTGAGGACCCCCGACAGACCCAGGAGCCGCCCGCCAACGTGGAGGGGGACGGCAAGGGGATCGAGCAGACCCTCGTCTCGCTGATCCCCACGTCGGTGAAGGTGGTGGGGCGCGCCAAGGGCGACGACGACGGTCAGTTCACCTACGTCGTCGTCGACGACGGGCACGGCCGGAGCCTCGTCCAGATCAACGTGCAGCCGGACATGTCCGACGTCGCGAACCAGCTGTTCGGCGCCGGGTCCGAGACCCTTCCCGACGGGACCCGGGTCGCCGAGCACAAGGCGCCCGGGGAGAAGGGGGTCGCCGGGGTGGTGATGTGGACCGCCGACACCATGCGCGAGGACGGTTTCCGGGTGGTGATCAGCGCCTTCAACGCCGACACCCAGCACAGCTCCCCGACCCGCACGGCGCCGGCGCTCACCATGAAGCAGCTGCGCGCGATAGCGCTCAGCCCGCGCTGGCGATCCTGAGGCCGCGGGGTTGACACGGGTCGGCTCAGGTCCGCTCGGCGGGGTCGCCGCCGGGTTAGCCTCGGGGAATCCAGACAGAGGGAGAGAGCAATGGCCAGGGTTCCCAGTTCGGTGATCGCCGCGGGCGGGCTCGTCGGAGGGTACGGCGTCGCGCGCTGGACGAAGCAGCGGCCGCTGGGCGGAGCCGTGCTGGCCGTCGCCGGGGCCGCGGCCGCGCAGCAGTGGCGGCAGCGGGCGGGCGGGAAGGCGGCCGGGGCGCTGTCCGCCGCGTACGTCGCCGCGTTCGCCGGGTCGCACCCCCTGGCCAAGAAGGTCGGCGCCTGGCCGTCCGTCCTCGGCGTGGCG
>NZ_JBEYFC010000189.1:0-15514 GCF_040634175.1 Streptomyces sp. NPDC007162 | reverse complement strand
GCCGGAAGCGGGGCCCTTGCGGTCCGGGCGGGAGCGGGATCAGAAGCGGCGCGTGATCAGCGCTCGCTTCACCTCCTGGATCGCCTTGGTGACCTCGATGCCGCGCGGGCAGGCGTCCGTGCAGTTGAAGGTCGTGCGGCAGCGCCAGACGCCGTCGCGGTCGTTCAGGATCTCCAGACGCTGCTCGCCGGCCTCGTCACGCGAGTCGAAGATGAAGCGGTGCGCGTTGACGATGGCCGCCGGGCCGAAGTACTGGCCGTCGTTCCAGAAGACCGGGCAGGACGACGTGCACGCGGCGCACAGGATGCACTTGGTGGTGTCGTCGAAGCGCTCACGGTCCTCGGCCGACTGCAGGCGCTCCCGGGTGGGCTCGTTCGTGTCCTTCGTGATGAGGAAGGGCATGACGTCCCGGTACGCCTGGAAGAACGGCTCCATGTCGACCACGAGGTCCTTCAGGACCGTCAGGCCCTTGATGGGCTCGACCGTGATCGGCTTCTCGGGGTTGATGTCCTTGATGAGGGTCTTGCAGGCGAGACGGTTCTTGCCGTTGATCCGCATCGCGTCCGAACCGCAGATGCCGTGCGCGCACGAACGGCGGAACGTCAGGGTGCCGTCGACGTCCCACTTGATCTTGTGGAGGCCGTCGAGGACGCGCTCCTTCGGGTCGATCTCCAGCTGGAAGTCTTCCCAGACGGCGTCCGCGGAGACCTCCGGGTTGAACCGGCGGACCCGGAAGGTGACCGTGATGTACGGGGAGTCGGCGAAGCCGGGCTCGGGGGCCGCGTCCGCCTTCTCCAGGGTCGGGGTTGCCATCAGTACTTACGCTCCATCGGCTGGTAGCGGGTCTGCACGACCGGCTTGTAATCGAGACGGATGGACTCGGCGCCGTCGTCGCCCACCTCGCGGTACGCCATGGTGTGGCGCATGAAGTTGACGTCGTCGCGGTTCGGGTAGTCCTCGCGGTAGTGACCGCCGCGGGACTCCTTGCGGGCCAGCGCGGAGACCGCCATGACCTCGGCGAGGTCCAGCAGGTTGCCGAGCTCGATCGCCTCCAGCAGGTCCGTGTTGAACCGCTTGCCCTTGTCCTGGATCGAGACGTTCTTGTAGCGCTCGCGCAGCTCCGCGATCTTCTCGACCGCCGTCTTGATCGTCTGCTCGGTGCGGAACACCATGACGTTGGCGTCCATGGTCTCCTGCAGCTCCCTGCGGAGCGTGGCGACCCGCTCGTTGCCCGTCGAGGTGCGCAGCTGCTCGATCTGGGACACCACGAACTCGGCCGGGTTCTCCGGGAGTTCCACGTAGTCCACGGTGTGCGCGTACTCGGCGGCCGCGATGCCCGCCCGGCGGCCGAACACGTTGATGTCGAGGAGCGAGTTGGTGCCCAGGCGGTTGGCGCCGTGCACGGAGACACAGGCGACCTCGCCGGCCGCGTACAGGCCCGGCACGACGGTGGTGTTGTCGCTGAGGACCTCACCCTCGACGTTGGTCGGGATGCCGCCCATCGCGTAGTGCGCGGTGGGCTGGATCGGGATCGGGTCCGTGTACGGCTCGATGCCGAGGTAGGTGCGCGCGAACTCGGTGATGTCCGGGAGCTTCGCGTCCAGCTGCTCCGGCGGGAGGTGGGTGAGGTCGAGGTAGACGTGGTCGCCCTCGGGACCGCAGCCGCGGCCCTCCCGGATCTCCGTGTAGATGGAGCGGGACACGACGTCACGGGACGCGAGGTCCTTCATGACCGGCGCGTACTTCTCCATGAAGCGCTCGCCGTCCTTGTTGCGGAGGATGCCGCCCTCACCGCGGGCGCCCTCCGTCAGGAGGATGCCCATGCGCCAGATGCCGGTCGGGTGGAACTGGAAGAACTCCATGTCCTCCAGCGGCAGCCCACGGCGGTAGACCGCGGCCTGGCCGTCACCGGTCAGCGTGTGCGCGTTCGACGTCACCTTGAAGAACTTGCCGGTGCCGCCGGAGGCGTAGATGACGGCCTTCGCCTGGAAGACGTGGATCTCGCCGGTGGCCAGTTCGTAGGCCACCACACCGGAGGACTTCTTGACGCCGTCGACCTCGGTGATCAGCTGGTCCAGGACGTAGAACTCGTTGAAGAACTCCACGCCCTCCTTCACGCAGTTCTGGTACAGCGTCTGGAGGATCATGTGGCCGGTGCGGTCGGCCGCGTAGCAGGACCGGCGGACCGGCGCCTCGCCGTGGTTGCGGCTGTGACCGCCGAAGCGGCGCTGGTCGATGGTGCCGTTCGGGGTCCGGTTGAACGGCAGGCCCATCTTCTCCAGGTCGAGGACGGCGTCGATGGCCTCCTTCGCCAGGATCTCGGCGGCGTCCTGGTCGACCAGGTAGTCACCGCCCTTGACCGTGTCGAAGGTGTGCCACTCCCAGTTGTCCTCCTCCACGTTGGCCAGCGCGGCGGCCATGCCGCCCTGCGCGGCACCCGTGTGGGAGCGGGTGGGGTAGAGCTTGGTCAGGACCGCGGTGCGGCTGCGCTTCGTGGACTCGATGGCCGCGCGCATGCCCGCGCCACCGGCGCCGACGATGACGGTGTCGTACTTGTGGATCTTCATGATTCGCAGCCCCGTGCCTAACGGATGTTCGGGTCGAAGGTGAAGATCACCAGCGAGCCCAGCAGGATGGTGAACACCGTGGCCGTGTAGAGCAGGCCCTTCAGCCACAGCCGGGTGTTCGCGCGCTCCGCGTAGTCGTTGATGATCGTGCGCAGACCGTTGGCTCCGTGCAGCATCGCGAGCCACAGCATGAGCAGGTCCCAGACCTGCCAGAACGGGCTCGCCCAGCGGCCGGCCACGAACGCGAAGCCGATCTTGGAGACGCCGCCGTCGAGCACCAGCTGGATCAGCAGGTGGCCGAGGACCAGCACGACCAGCACGACGCCGGACAGGCGCATGAACAGCCAGGCAGCCATCTCGAAGTTGCCGCGGGTGGAGCGCGGGGTCTTCTTGGTGCGCTTGCGCGGGGCCTCGATGAAGGGGGCCGGGTTGTCGACGCCGTAGAGGGGGGCGCCCTCGACGGGGCCGACGCCCGATGCGGTGGTTTCAGTGGTCGACATCTGCGTCAGCTCCCGAACAGGACACGAGCGGCGTGGCCGAGAACGGGGTAAATGGCCCCGGCCATCAGGACGACCCAGACACCGACGACCGTCCAGAGCATCTGCTTCTGGTAGCGCGGGCCCTTCGACCAGAAGTCGACGGCGATGACACGCAGGCCGTTGAGGGCGTGGAAGAGGATGGCGGCCACGAGGCCGTACTCCAGCAGTGCGACGATCGGCGTCTTGTACGTGGCTACGACCTTGTCGTAGTCCTCGGGGGAGACGCGGACGAGAGCGGTGTCCAGCACGTGAACGAACAGGAAGAAGAAGATGAGGACGCCGGTGACTCGGTGAGCCACCCAGGACCACATTCCTTCCCGGCCGCGGTACAGCGTTCCAGCCGGCACGGAAGTCCCTCCGGGAGCGGGGTATCGGGGCCGCGCCGGCTTGTGCTGTCGGTCGGGCCCGGCCGGGTACGGTCCACCGGCCCCCAGCATCGTAGCGAGGCGCTGCCGCTGGGCTTACGCCGGGCCTACCGGTGTGATCAAAGTGGCACGCGGATGGGTTAGCCGGGCGGCGTCCGGGGTGCCGGGTGCGGTCATTTGCCGGGTGCGGGAGCGTTTGGGCTGGTCGCGCAGTTCGCCGCGCCCCTCAGTTTCTCCATCAGACGTCCCTGGGCCAGGCGCCGGAGCTGTTCGACCGACATCACCCGCTCGTCCTCGGGATCGTTCTCCAAACGTGAGTAAACGCCTTCCAGGACGCGGTCCAGTCGTTCCTCGGGCGGCGTGTCGCCCAGGTAGATCACGAACACGTGTCCGAACTTGGCCTCGTAGGCCGCGTGGGCCGCGGTCAGGGCCGTGGTGGCCGCCGAGTAGGTGTCCTCGGGGAGGTCCGGCAGGGACTCGCTCGCGAGGGCCTCGGCGAGGTCCGTCGGCGACAGGTCGTACGTCGCCTCGTCCGCCGCGGCCAGCAGGGAGTCCGCATCCGGGTACGGGCGGTGCTCGGTGATGCGGTGGGCCCAGCGCAGACTGTGCAGGCAGTGCACGAGCAGGGCGCCGGCCTCGTCTGCGGGGGCGGCGTTGAAGGCGTCCAGCGGGGTGGGGAGGCGGTGCGAGCGGTGGGCGGGCAGCGTGGGTCCTCGCGTCACATGTGGTGTGGCAGGGGATGCTGTGAGATATGTGTCGTAGACGTTATCGAGGACGTTCACGGCGTGTCGGTCGGTTGCCTGGATCTCACCCGAACGGGAGAGTTTCGGAGTGGGGGGATGACGGCCGTGTGGTCGGCGCGTCGTAGGTTGGGACCGTGAGCCAGCACAGGCGCAGGCCCTCGACACGACAGGTCGCGCGGAGGCGGGCGGTGGTTGCCGCGGCCTTCGTGGGCACGGTCGCGCTCGGTACGGGCATCGGGGTGTGGGCCTCCTCCGGAGGAAGCGACGGCGACGGCCGGGCCGCGGGGCCGGCCCGGCAGCCGTCCGGCAGCCGTCCGGCGGCGAGCCCCGGTCCCACCCGCAGCTACCCCCTCTCCCAGCCGCCGCGCACCATCCCCGCCGTCCGCTCCCACACGGCGGCCCGCGGGCCGGGCTGGCGCCCCGAGAAGGGCTACCGGGTCGTGGTGAGCGACGCGGCGCTGGCCGACGAGGGGCAGCTGACGGCGGGCGAACTCGGGCTGTCCTACGCGGGCCTCAAGGGCGCGGACGACGACGTCCGGCCGGGGGATGTGCGGCTCGACCTCGGTGGCACGGGGGACCCGGAGTCGTACACCATGACCGTGCGCGGCGGGTCGGTGCGGATCAGCGGGCCCGGTGACGCCGGCGTGTTCTACGGCACCCGGACGCTGAAGCAGGAGGTGCACGGCGGCGGTACGGCCCCCGAGGGGGTGGTGAAGGACCAGCCGGCCAAGCCGCGGCGCGGGTTCATGCTGGACATCGCGCGCAAGCCGTTCACCGCCGGCTGGATCGAGGCCCGGATAAGAGAGCTGGGCGATCTCAAGTACAACGAGCTCGGGCTGCACTTCTCCGACGACCAGGGGTTCCGGATCGAGTCCGCCACCCACCCCGAGATCGTCTCCCGGGACCACCTGACCAAGACCCAGGTGAAGCAGATCGTCGCCCTCGCGGCCGGCCGGCACATCCAGGTCGTGCCCGAGATCGACTCGCCGGGACACCTCGGTGCCGTCCTCGCCGCCCACCCCGACCTCCAGCTGCGCAGCGCGCGGGGGACCGCCACCAGGGGCGCCGTCGACATCTCCGAGCCGGCCGCGGCGGGGATCGTCGACGATCTGCTGGGCGAGTACGCCGACCTCTTCCCCGGCTCCTACTGGAACCTCGGCGGCGACGAGTACCAGGCCCTGACGGTCGCCGACCCGCAGGCCTCCTTCCCGCAGCTCGCGGCCGCCGCCCGGAAGGCGTACGGCCCCTCGGGCACCGTCGCCGACCTCACCACCGGCTGGCTGAACGACCGCGCCGACACCGTCCGGGCGCACGACCGCACCCTGCGGGTCTGGAACGACGGCTTCCTCCGCGGCACCTCCGTACGGCCCGCCGAAGACCTCCAGGTCGCCTACTGGACCGGCAAGGAGATCGGCGCCCGGCAGCCCGTGGAGTACCTGAGCGCCGGCCGCAAGGTGCTCAACTACAACGACGAGTACCTCTACTACGTGCTCGGCGAGCCCAACACCTTCGTCTACCCGACCGGGCGGCGGATCTACGAGCAGTGGACCCCGCGCGTGCTGCGCGGCACCACCGCCGTGCCCGCGAAGTACGACGCGCAGATCCTCGGCGGGTCCTTCGCCGTCTGGTGCGACCTCGCGAACTCCCAGACCCAGGACCAGGTCGCCGCCGGCATCCGGATGCCCCTGCGGGCCACCGCCCAGAAACTCTGGGACCCGGGCACCCCGGCGATGTCCTGGACCGCCTTCAAGGGCCTCGCGAACAAGCTGGGCTGACCGGGACGGGTGCGGGCGACCCGCCGCAGGCGTCCGTGCCCGGTTGGCCGAAAAGCCTTCTTCGCGTTCCCGGTTCCGGTGCGTCGCGCACCGCTGTGACACTCCGGGTCCCTCGCACGCAGTAAGGGGAAGTGCGGGCTCCGTAAAGGTCGGCGCCTTGGTATGTACCGGTGTGGGAGGCGTGGCATGAGCCTGGTGGAGCTGATCGCGCAGGCCGATGAACGCGGACTCGCCGTCAGCGGGTTGGCCTGTTTGGATCGGTGCGTGCCGCTGCTCGGCGGGGACGACCTGGTGCTGCGCCCGCTGTGGGCGAGCCTCGCCGACGGCTCCGACTGGAGCGCGGGACTGGAGAAGGCGCGCGGCTCCCTGGGCGGCGGGGCCGGGGCCGGAGCAGGTGGCGACGAGGTCGAGGCGCTCGCCCGCCGGATGCTCGACGCCGCGCCCGCCTCGCCCGAGGCCCCCGGCATCCGGCTGTGGGCGGACGGCTGTTCCGTCGCCTCGCTGCGGATCCACCGGCTCCTCGACCCCGCCGCGGACCCGGCACCCTCGGTCGACACCCGCCGTGAGGGCGGCACCGAGGACATGTCCCCGCTGGTCGCCGCCGAACTGCGGCGCCAGGTCACGGTGCTGGAACTGCTCGCCGGACACGGCGCGGCCGGGCTGCGGCGCGCGCTGGACGTCTCCACCGAGGGCCGCCGGGTGCTGCGCGCGGTGGTGTCACGCCGGGCTCGTGGCCGCGGCTGACCCGGGAGGTTCCTGTGGGGGCCGTGCGGCGGAGCTGCGGCGGACTTGCGGGGGTCCTGCGCCGGTTGCCGAAGCGCCCGGAATCCGGGTGACGAAAACGCTGCTGACCTCGCTCTTCAGTATGTGACAGCCCACTATGTGACAGCACAGCAGCAGACCAGGCCGCACGCCGCCGCCAAGCCGGTCCGGTGGGCGGCGGACGCGGTGGCCGTGATGCGCGAGGGTGCGCGGATCCGGCTCGACTACTCGGCGCAGAGCCTGTGGCGGGTCGACCGGATGATCGAGGAGATACGCGGTGAGGGCGCGCCGTACGACGCCGTGCGGGAGACGCTGCGCGGCCTCGGCGCCTACGCCGGGGAGGTGATCGCCCGTCAGTCCGGCGCCGAGTGGTGGGCGTCCGGCGGCGACCACTGGATCCGCACCCCCGACGGCCGGCTCTGGGACCCGATCGACGAGGCCCGGCGCTGCTACGGCGGTCACGGCTCGCTGCGCCTGCTGTGCCGGGACGCCGTGCGCTGACTCCGACGGGCCCTGGTCGTCGTCGTTGCCGGGGGCGTTCATCGCCGGAGTGGTCGTGAACACGGGCCGGGTACCCGTCCCGCAGCCGGCACCGGACGGACGCCCGAACCGGTGGGCGCGGCGCACCGACGGGGCGGTGGAACGGGCGCGGCGCGGTGCGGATCAGCCGGTGTCCAGGCCGTCGATCAGGCGGTTGAGGAACCGGGTGAAGGTGGCTTCGGGGGTGAGGGGGCGCGCCGGGGCGGAGAGGGCCTCGGCGAGTTCCGGGTGGTGGCCGTCCGCGGCGACGGCGGCGAGGTGTGCCCGGCCACGAAGGCCGTGAGCTGGGCGAAGATCTCCAGCTTCGCCGTGCCGTCCAGTCGGGTGGGCCGCAGGGCGGCGAGCAGCCAGGGGTGGCGCAGCATGTGGGCGCGCTGGGGGGGGGAGTCGCCGGTCGACGCCACCACCTTCACACCGGTGCGCGTCACACTCCACACCGACTCGGCACTGATCCTCGCGGACGCGTAGCGGACGCGGGTCCTACCGAAGCAACGGCCGGAGCCGCCACCCCCCACAGGAGAGGCCCCGGCCGTCGCGCGGCACGGGCCGCGCGGCGGCCCGTACTCTGTTCAGCGCCAGGAGTGCGTTTTCTGTCACACCTCAAGGCGTCACGAGTTAGTTGCATCTTGTACGGACATGGACGGGGAACGGATTCAGCACGTAACGTGCAGTTCGCGCCGGGCCGCGGACGACGCATGACCACCGCAACCATCTGCGTCCCGACTACCGCAACCATCAAATGAGGAACCACGACGGCGAGAACCACGACCGCGCGAGCGGCGCCGGTTTGGGCGCAAAGTAGGTATCGGGTGCTGGGGGACGACGCGGAGCTGACCGCCGCGGTGCGTGCGGCACAGGACGGGGACGAGACCGCGTTCCGCACCGTCTACCGCGCGGTGCAGCCCCGCCTGCTCGGATACGTCCGCACACTGGTCGGCGATCCGGACGCCGAGGACGTCGCCTCCGAGGCCTGGCTGCAGATCGCCCGTGACCTCGACCGCTTCAGCGGCGACGCGGACCGCTTCCGCGGCTGGGCCGCCCGGATCGCCCGCAACCGCGCCCTCGACCACATACGGATGCGCGGACGGCGCCCCGCGATCGGCGGCGACGAGACGGAACTGGCCGACCGGGCCGCCGAGTCCGACACCGCGGGCGAGGCCATCGAGGCGCTCACCACCGACTCCACGCTCTCGCTCATCGCCCGGCTGCCCCAGGACCAGGCCGAGGCGGTGGTCCTCAGGGTCGTCGTCGGCCTCGACGCCAAGACCGCCGCCGAGACCCTCGGCAAACGCGCGGGCGCGGTCCGGACGGCGGCCCACCGGGGACTGAAGAAACTCGCTGAGCTCCTCGGCGCGGACCCCGAGGCGGCGGGCGTCCTGGAGGCGCTGCCGCCCCAGCGAGAACCGAAGAATCGTGCGGTGACGTCCGCCAGTGTGACGCATACGCGTTCGCGGACGCAGAAGGACATGTGATGGCCGACGAGCAGTACAAGTGGCTGAACCGGGAGACGGCGGAACGTCTGCTGCGCGGTGAGTCGCTCGAAGCCGTCGACGAATCCGTCCGTGACCAGGCAGAACGCCTCGCCGCAAGACTCGGCGCGCTGTCCGTGCCACCCACGGCGGCCGACGCCGAACTCCCCGGCGAGGAAGCCGCGGTGGCTGCCTTCCGCAAAGCGCGCGAATCCCCCGAGGCCGACCGGACCGACGCGGCGTCGCGGCCGGGCACGGCCGGGCAGGGCGCCGATGCGGGTCTGTTCCGCCTCGGCGCGCGCCGCCGGCCGTCCCGCGGCCCTGGCTGGGCCCGCCCCGCGCGCCTCGGCCTCGCCGCCGCGCTGGCCGCCGGCATGCTCGGCGGGGTCGCGGTCGCCGCCGGCACCGGTGTGCTCCGGACCCCGTTCGACGACAACCGGCCCGCATCGGCCGCCTCCGTCTCCGCCACCGGTTCCCCGCAGGGCTCGCCCTCGACCGAGTCCCTGCTCGGCGGCGAGAGCGGCGCGCCCCGCACCGGCACTCCGTCCGCCGGCGCCGGGCGGCCCTCGGCCGGGACGTCCGGCAAACCGAAGGAACGGGACACCGGTCCGGCGGCCGCCCCGGGGCACGGGTGGCCCGGTGCGCTCGCCTCCTGCCGTGCCCTCCGGGACGGCAAGTCCCTGGACGCCGGCCGCCGACGCAGCCTGAACGGTTTCGCGGGCGGCCCCGGACGGGTCGACGCGTTCTGCAGGACCGTCCTCGACGGCCGGACCGCCGGCGACGGGGGCGGCAACGGCTTCGCGGGCGACGACAAGGGCGGCGCCGGCGGCCAGAACGACGGCAAGGGCGGCGGCAGCGGTCAGGTCGGCGACGGCGACGGCCACGGTGGCGACGGCGACGGCCGGTCCGGCCGCGGCGGTGGCGGCAAGGGCGGCGGTGCGGGCGGCGGCAATCACCCCCACCAGGACGGCGTGGCCGCCCCCGCCCCGACGGGCTTCGCGCCCCTGGCGCCGAACCAGCCCGTCAGCCTGCCCGCGCCGACGTACAGCGCGCTCTGACCACGGTCGGGCACGCGCCCTCGGATACCTTGACGGACCGCTGTGACCTGCGGTTTTGAAAGTCGCTGAACTTTTTCCCGCAGGGTGTGACGTTTTCAGCGGCCGGGACGCAGTACTGAGTGAGCCGACTGGTCATCGGCCGTCGCACAGAGCCGGGGTTCCCCCCGTACCTGCGGCTCGTGCATCGGCGCGGGCGGGACACGTTCCCCCGGTCCCGCCCGCGCCCCACACATCCCTCGCCCCGCGCCTCACCAGGAGACGACGACCTTGTCGCCGCCCCGCACCTGCGCGAAGAGATCCGCGATCGCCGCCTCGTCCCGCACGTTGACGCACCCGTGCGAGCCGCCCGCGTAGCCCCGGGCCGCGAAGTCGTACGAGTAGTGCACCGCCTGCCCGCCGCTGAAGAACATCGCGTACGGCATGGGGGAGTGGTAGAGGGTCGAGTAGTGGTGGCGTGACTTCCAGTAGACGTGGAACACGCCCTCACGGGTCGGCGTGTACTGGGTGCCGAACCGCACCGACATCGTCGACACCGTGCGCCCGTCGATCATCCAGCGCAGCGTCCGGCTGGTCTTGCTGATGCACAGCACCCGGCCGGTGAGGCACCGCGCGTCGGGAGCGGCGGCCGGCTGACCACCCATCAGGTACAGCTCCCACTTCCCGGGCCGGTGTGTCATCCCCACCAGCCGCCGCCAGGTCACGGCGTCGGTCTCCCCCGTCCGCGGCAGCCCGCGCCTGCCCTGGAACCCTTCGACCGCCTCGGTCGTGAGGTCGTCGTACGTCCCCGTGGGCCCGTCGTGCAGCCAGGCGACCTGGCGGAGCCGGGCCTGGAGCTCGCGGACGCCGGTGCCGGTGTCACCGCGGGTGTAGACGATGTGCGGCGGGACGGTCTCGACGGCGGACGGGGTGGAGGCCGGGGCGGTCCCGTCCGGTGCGGTCCGGCCGCCGGGCGTGCCCTGCGGAACTTCGACGCGGACGGGCGAGTGTCCTTTGCCGTCCCCGCCGTCCGGCGGCTGCACGGTGCACCCGCACAGCACGGCCAGCGCGGCGGCCACGATCCCTGCGTACCCGGAGACCCTCATGCCCTGGATGCTTCCCCGCGTGACCGCCGCCGAACGAGGGAGCATGGTGGGAAGTGACGGACGCACCGGCCCACTGGCGCAACGCGGAGGTCACCCACCATGGTCCGAGAGTCGGAGTCGGGACTGCCCATCGAACCGGTCTACGGCCCGGCGGCCCTGGCGGGCTGGGACCCGGCCGTGAAGCTCGGCGACCCGGGGTCGTACCCCTACACCCGTGGTGTGTATCCGTCGATGTACACGGGACGGCCGTGGACGATGCGGCAGTACGCGGGGTTCGGTACGGCGGTGGAGTCGAACGCGCGGTACCGGCGGTTGATCGGGCAGGGGACGACGGGGTTGTCGGTGGCGTTCGATCTGCCGACGCAGATGGGGTACGACTCGGACGCGGTGGTGGCGCACGGCGAGGTCGGCAGGGTGGGGGTGGCGGTCGACTCGCTGGACGACATGCGGGTGCTGTTCGCGGGGATTCCGCTGGGTGAGGTGTCGACGTCGATGACGATCAACGCGCCGGCGGCGGTGTTGCTGCTGCTGTACCAGCTGGTGGCGGAGGAGCAGGGGGTGGCGGCGGGGGCGTTGCGGGGGACGGTGCAGAACGATGTGCTCAAGGAGTACATCGCGCGGGGCACGTACATCTTTCCGCCGCGGGCGTCGTTGCGGCTGGTGGCGGATGTGTTCGCGTACTGCCGGGCGGAGATTCCGCGGTGGAACACGATGTCGATCTCGGGCTATCACATGGCGGAGGCGGGGGCGTCGCCGGTGCAGGAGGTGGCGTTCACGCTGGCGGACGGGATCGAGTACGTGCGTGCGGCGGTGGCGGCGGGGATGGGGGTGGACGAGTTCGCCCCGCGGTTGTCGTTCTTCTTCGTGGCGCGGACGGCGTTGCTGGAGGAGGTGGCGAAGTTCCGTGCGGCGCGCAGGATCTGGGCGCGGGTGATGCGGGAGGAGTTCGGGGCGCGGGATCCGAGGTCGTGGATGCTGCGTTTTCACACGCAGACGGCGGGGGTGCAGCTGACGGCGCAGCAACCCGAGGTGAATCTCGTGCGGGTGGCGGTGCAGGGTCTGGCCGCGGTGCTGGGGGGCACGCAGTCGTTGCACACGAACGGGTTCGACGAGGCGCTGGCGTTGCCTTCGGAGCGCAGTGCGCGGCTGGCGCTGCGGACGCAGCAGGTGCTGGCGTTCGAGACGGACGTGACGGCGACGGTGGATCCGTTCGCGGGGTCGTACGCGGTCGAGCGGTTGACGGACGAGATGGAGGAGGCGGTGGTCGCGTTGATGGGGCGGGTGGAGGAACTGGGGGGCGCGGTGGCGGCGATCGAGCGGGGTTTCCAGAAGGGCGAGATCGAACGCAACGCGTATCGCATCGCCCAGGAGACGGACGCGGGCGAGCGGGTGGTCGTCGGCGTCAACCGGTTCCGTCTCGACGAGGAGGAACCCTACGAACCCCTGCGCGTCGACCCCGCCGTCGAGCGCCGACAGGCCGAGCGCCTCGCGCGGTTGCGCGCCGAACGGGACGGGCGGGCCGTCACCGCTGCCCTCGGCGTCCTGAAGGAGACCGCCGAGGGCGACGGCAACGTCCTGCCTCCGCTGCGGGAGGCGCTGCGCGCTCGCGCGACGGTGGGCGAGGCGTGCGACGCGCTGCGCTCGGTGTGGGGTGTGCACGTCCCCACGGACACCTTCTGACCAGCGGCCAAGGCGTTGTCGTACCCCCGTGCGACACTGCTTGCCATGTTCGGTGTCATCGATCTCCCCACCTATCTGGCAGGACTCGTCCTGATCGTCCTGCTGCCCGGCCCCAACTCGCTGTACGTGCTGTCCGTCGCCGCCCGGCGAGGGGTCAGGGCCGGTTACACGGCCGCCGCGGGGGTGTGGTGCGGGGACACCGTGCTGATGACGCTGTCGGCGGCCGGGGTCGCCTCGCTGCTCAAGGCGAACGCCGTGCTCTTCGGGATCGTGAAGTACGCGGGCGCCGGTTACCTGACGTGGCTTGCGGTCGGGATGCTGCGGGCGGCCTGGGGGATGTGGCGGGACCGGAAGCTGCGCACGGTCGCCCAGGCCGCGCCGGGCGCCGCGGCCGGACAGGAGCGGCCGTACCGGCGTGCCCTGGTGGTCAGTCTCTTCAACCCCAAGGCGATCCTGTTCTTCGTCGCCTTCTTCGTGCAGTTCGTCGACCCCGGTTACGCCTACCCGGCGCTGTCCTTCGTCGTCCTCGGCGCCTTCGCCCAGGTGGCCAGCTTCCTCTACCTCAGCGCCCTGATATTCAGCGGCACCCGGCTGGCCGACGCGTTCCGCCGCCGGAAGCGGCTGTCGGCCGCGGCCACTTCGGCGGCGGGGGTGCTGTTCCTCGGCTTCGCGGTCAGGCTCACCCTGGCCGGCGCCTGAGCGTCCGGACGGCCGGCGGCCCCGTTGCCCTATCGCCCTACCCGGCGCCGAGGGCCCCGGTGCGTCGCGCGTACTCCCGCAGCCCCTCGGTGGTCTCGCCCGCCCAGCCGACGTAACCGTCCGGACGCACCAGGAAGACCCCCGGCCCGTACGACCGCGGAGCGGGCAGGCTCCGGACGCCGTCGACGGGTTCCGGGCCCAGCAGGGTCCAGTGCGGGCCCCGGAACGCGTCGAACATCCGCACCCCGTCCGCGTTGTGCCCGTCCGGTGCCCGGTCGCCCGCCCGCACCGGGCCCGGGTCCGCCCGGGTCTCCCGCGTCAGCGACGACTCCCGGTAGCCGAGCCCGAGTTGGACCGTCGCCGCGCCGCGCCGCACCTCTCCCCGGTGGACGCCCGTGGAGAGCTCCAGCATCGCGGCGGCGTTCGCGCGGCGCTCCTCCTCGTAGGTGTCGAGGAGTGCGTCCGGGGCTTCGCCGCCGAGTACCGCGCCCAGCTTCCAGCCCAGGTTGTAGGCGTCCTGGACGCTGGTGTTCAGCCCCTGCCCGCCGGCCGGGGAGTGGACATGGGCCGCGTCCCCGGCCAGGAAGACCCGGCCCACCCGGAACCGGTCGGCCAGCGCCGCGCGGGGCCGGAAGTCGGAGGCCCAGCGCAGCTCGGTGACGTCCGACGGGTCGAGCGGGGTGTACGTGGACACCAGCCGTCGCATCCCCTCCAGTGACAGGTCGGGCGCGGCGCCCTCCGGCAGCTTCGCGCCCAGCTGGAAGTCGTCCGTGCCGGCCAGCGGGCACAGCGCCACACCGTTGCCGTCGTCGCCGACGAAGGTGTGCCAGTGGTCCCGGTCCAGGCCCCGCACCCGCAGGTCGGCCACCAGGAAGGGGTTCGGGTCGACCGGTTCGCCGGTCATCCCGACGCCCACCGCCCGCCGCACCGCCGAACGCCCGCCGTCCGCCGCCACCACGTACCGCGCCCGCACCGCCGTACCGTCGGCGAAGCGGGCGGTCGCCCCGTCCGCCTCCTGCGCCACTTCCGTGACCGCGCGCCCGAAGGCGACCCGGCCGCCCAGCTCCCGCAGCCGCGCGTGGAGCACCTCCTGGGTCCGCCACTGCGCCACCATCAGCGGCTCGGTGTACGGCGCCCCCTCGTCCGCCGGCACCGCGTCGAACATCGGCTTCGTCCCGACCTGTTCGCCGTTCTTCCAGATCAGCCGGGGCGGGTAGGGCCCGCCGGCCGCGCGGATCGCGTCGCGCACACCGAGGTCGTCGAAGACCTCCTGGGTGCGGGGCTGGATCCCCTTGCCGCGTGAGCCCGGGGACAACCGCTCACCCGCCTCCACCACGAGCGCGTCCACCCCACGCCGGGCCAGGTCGACACCGAGGGCCAGCCCGGTCGGGCCCGCGCCGACGATCAGAACATCCACGACCATTCTCCTTAACGTCGTTAAGTGCCGTCGCCGAGAAGGCTGCCCTTAACGCTGTTAAGCTGTCAAGCGTGAGTACGGAACGACGCGCGCCCCTCGACCGCGGACGGGTCGCCGACACGGCCCTGCGCCTGCTGAACGAGGTCGGTCTCGACGGGCTGACCCTGCGGGCCATCGCGAGGGAACTGGACGTCAAGGCGCCCGCCCTCTACTGGCACTTCAAGGACAAGCAGGCGTTGCTCGACGAGATGGCGACCGAGATGTACCGCCGCATGGTCGCGGGCATGGTGCTCGACCCCGCCGACACCTGGCAGGACCGGCTGCGCACGGCGAACCGCGGACTGCGCACGGCCCTGCTCGGCTACCGCGACGGCGCCAAGGTCTACAGCGGCTCCCGCTTCACGGGCATCGACCACGCCCCGGCACAGGAGGCGAACCTGCGCGTCCTGACGGCGGCCGGCCTCACCCTGGCCCAGGCGGTGGCGGCGGGCCGGACGGCGAACGCCTACACGATCGGCTTCGTCACCGAGGAACAGGGCGTGCAGCCCCTGCCGGGGGAGCGCCGGGAGGGCTACGACATGGCGGAACGCGCCCGCCTGCTGGCCGACTTCCCCCTGTCGGCGGCCGCGGGCGAGGAAATCTTCACCGACTACGACCGGCATTTCGAGGAAGGCCTGGACGTGGTCGTCGCGGGCGTCTCGGTACGGTACGGAATCGGCTGAGCGGTCGATGCCCCCGCCCTGACGTCGCGAACGGCCCGGACGCGCAGAGCCCGGCCCCGAGGTGACTGCGTCACCGGGGACCGGGCTCTTGGCCTC
>NZ_JBEYFC010000188.1:0-15524 GCF_040634175.1 Streptomyces sp. NPDC007162 | reverse complement strand
TCTCCAGCGGCGCCTACGCGATCAGCTACACGACCCAGGGCTTCAACGGCTTCGCCCCCCTGCCGTACACCTGTGTCGGCGGAGCGCGCGCGTGAGCGGCGACGGCGTACGCATACGCCACATCGCCGACGCCGACTGGGACGTCATCGCCGCCATGGAAGCCCGGGCCTACACGGAACTCGGCCTCACCGAGGGGCGCGTGGCCCTGCGGTCCAGGGCGGACGCGTCGCCGGACACCTGTTTCGTCCTGGACGTCGGCGCGCGGCCGGCCGGATACCTGCTGGCCCTGCCGTACCCGCCCTTCGCATACCCGGACCTCGAACGGACCGAAGAGCCCACGACCCCCGCGCACCGGCCCCGCAGCAACCTGCATCTGCACGACATCGTCGTCGCGGAGCGGCTGCGCGGCAGGGGACTGGGGCAGCGGCTCCTCGACCACCTGCTGCTGACCGCCCAGGCCCGCGGATTCGAGCGGATCTCACTGATCGCCGTCGGCCGGAGCGAGCGGTTCTGGTCGGCGCGCGGCTTCACCGCCCACCCGGGGATCGCTCCGGGCGGATACGGCGCGGACGCCGTGTACATGTCCCGCGTACATGTCCCGAGTTGACGAAACGAGTTGAAGCGCGTGTTCCCTGTCCAGGATCCCTTCCGGCGCGGCCGGTCGGCCATCGCCGCACTGTTCTGTTCCCTCGGCTTCCAGTACGCCACCTGGACCTCGCGGATCCCCGCGGTCAAGGCGGACCTCGGACTGACCGCGGCCGAGGTGGGGGTGCTGCTGATGGCCGCCGGCATCGGCGCCGTGGCGTCCTTCCCCCTGGTGCCGGTGCTCATGCGGCGGCTGCACTCGGCCCGGCTGTCCCTGCTGTCGGCCCTCTGCCTGGCCCTGCTGCTCCTGGGACTCGCCCTCGCGCCGAACTACCCGGTCGCCCTGATGGTCATGGTGGCCGACGGCGTGTGCGTGGGATGCCTGAACGTGGCCATGAACGCGCAGGGGACGGCCCTGGAGACCCGCTACGAACGCAACGCCATGGCAAGGCTGCACGCGACCTTCAGCGCCGGCTCCCTGCTCGCCGCGCTGCTCGCCTCCGGCATGAACGCGGCCACCTCCTCCGTCACGGCGCATTTCGCGGTGGCGGCCGTGGTGCTCGTCCTGCTCGCGGCTCTGGCGCGGCCCGGTCTGCTCCCGGACGAGACCCCCGCACCGCAGAAGCAGCGCGGAGGCCGGGCCGGATGGAGCCTGCCGTCCCGCATGACGCTCTGGATGTGCTGCGCCATGGCGTTCGGCACGGTGACCGAGGGCGCCATGAACGACTGGTCCGCCCTCTACCTGAGAGAAGTCGCCAGGGCGTCGGCGGAGCTGGCGCCGATGGGCATCGCCGTGTTCTCCGGAATGATGGTGCTGGCCCGCCTCTTCGCGGACGGCTGGCGCAGCCGCTGGGGCGACGGCCGCGTCGTGCTGGTCGGCAGCGCCCTGGCCGCCGCCGGGCTCGCCTTCGCCCTGGTGACCGGGGGAGCGGTGGCGGCCCTCGTCGGGTTCGCCTGCGTGGGACTCGGGTGTGCGGCGGTGACTCCGTGCGTCTACGTGGCCGCGGCGAAACAGGGTTCGCAGGCGCTGGCCCTGGTCGCCGCCATGGGCACGACGGGACTGCTGGCCGGGCCGCCGCTCATCGGCTTCGTGGCGAGTTCGAGCAGCCTGGTGTGGGGCCTCGGGGTCGTCGCGACGGCCGCGGTCCTGGTCTCCCTGTGCAGTACGCGGATCCGGTGGACGCCGGCGAGCGGCTGAGGGGCGTCCTACATCCCGCCCGTACCGCCACCGGTGAGGCCCGGAGCCAGTGCAGGAACCCAGAACACGGCGCCGGACAGGGCGACCGAGACGATGCCCACGGCACGGGCCACCAGACGGCCGGCCGGAGCCAGCTTCTCAGCGGTGATCACGGCGGTGAGCACCGCCATGGCCCACAGGTTCATCGCGCCGAACGCCGCCAGCAGCACCATCAGCGACCAGCAGCAACCCAGGCAGAAAACCCCGTGATGGGCTCCGGCCCGCAGATCGCGCGAGCGCCCCGGGTACGAGGCGTAGCGCAGCAGCAGCCCGACCGGCGAGCGGCACTTCGCCAGGCAGCGGTCCTTCAGCGGCGTGAGCTGGTAGACACCGTTGACCGCGAACACGGCCGCGGCCACCGCCGTCCCCGCCACGGCGGGGAGCGCGGCCGCCCGGCCCAGGCCGGCGGCCAGCCCGTACGCCGGCAGTCCGGCCGCGGCCCAGACGAACAGGTAGGCGATCGTGAAGACGGCCATCCGCGGTGCCCGGTGCACGGCGATGGTGCGTGCGTACAGCGCGGCGACGGGAGCCGTGGCGGGCAGCATCATCGCGGCCGTCATCAGCGTCCACACGGCCAGGAAAGCGGGCAGGCTCAGGCCCATGGTGCCCGGCATCACCGGCATGCCGCCCCAGCGGGCCACCATCCAGAGCCAGGCGGCCGCCGCGGCCACCAGCAGCAGTGCGGCGGGACTCGCCATCGGCCGGACGGCGGCCGGCCGGCCGGTCACGCGGACCACGTGAAGGGCGCCGAGTGTCCGTTCCCGCCGGAGAAGTCCCAGGAGCGGCCGAACACGCCGTCGCCCGTGGCCCGGGTGGACCGGGCGACCGTCAGCGTGCTGCTCACCGGATGGAAGACGCCGGTCAGCCCCATCACCGGCCCGTCCTCGCCGAACTGCGGGGCGACCTGGTCCTCGATCTCGATGTCGATGGCGTCCCCCACCCGCGCGGCGTGGCGGCGGCCGTCGTCGCGGTAGTCGATGGGCACCCGCTGCACACCGAGGACCTCGCCGATCAGCGGGGTGAGCGCCGCCATCGGGCCACCGGCCTGACCGGAGAAGATCTTGCCCAGCGCCTCCGCCTGAGCCTCGTCGGCCGCGGCGTCGAGGTACAGCGCCACCTGCCAGCCGCCCTCGGCCATCACCCGCGGCGCGTCGATGAAGACGGCGACACTGCGGTCGGCGACGTCCACACCGTCCACGTTCCCGCGGTCCACGTGGAACGCGAAGGTCACCTGGCAGCGCTCGTGGTCGGCCGGGGCGGTGAGGCCCGAGGTGGTGCAGGGGCACACCGTGTCACAGTTGCAGCTCTCCAGGTACGTGCCGTTCAGATTCCAGGGCATGGCTCCCGGCCTCCCTCTTCCACGTCCCCCTCGGCAAAGGGAATGCATCGGGAGGCCCCGTCCGTCCCGGTGCCGCTCCTCCAGGCTATTCCCGGTGACCCCCGTCGCGCAGATCGGCCGCCGGCGAGGCCGTCTCCGTCGTGGTGGTCACCGGCAGGCTGTCGGACTTCCCGCCGCTGCGGTCCAGGACCTGGCCTCTCTCACGGTCGACCGTCGACCGCTCCGGTGCCGGCACCAGCCCCAGCCGCTGGGCGTGCAGCACCGTGCTGATGCGGTCGCGGGTGCCGAGCTTGCGGTAGATGTTCTCGACGTGCTTGTGCACGGTGCGCACCGAGATGCCCAGCCGGCGGCCCACCGCGTCGGCGGTCAGCGCGTCGGTGAGCAGGAGGAGCACGGTGAGCTCCCGCGGCGTCAGCGCGCAGTCCGCCGCACGCTCGGCCGGCTCGGCGGCCAGCAGCCGCCACTGTTCCAGCAGCCGGCGCTGCTGCTCGACGGCGGCCAGCAGCGGTTGCGCCCGCTCGGCAACGCGTAGGTGGTCGTCGGTGAAGTCCGCACCGGAGCGGAAGACCAGACAGCCCGTGATCGGGGCGACCGTCCCCGGCAGCGGGACTCCCAGCACATGGTTCAGGTCCAGGGCGTCACCGAGGACCCGCGCGGTCGCGCTCGCCGCCCAGTCGCGGCCCGCGAGCCGCCGGGCCGTGACCGGGGTCCGGGCGGGACCGGCCGCGTAGTGCCGGGCGAACGGGTAGCCCGAGCGCAGCATCGTCACCGCCTCGTCGCCGAGACGCTCCAACTCGACGGCGGCGGCCGGCGGTATCCCGAGCGTGCCCCTGCCCTCGCTCCAGTCGTCCAGCTTGTAGATCAGCGTCTCGCCGCCGCACAGGCCGGTCAGGGCGTCGGCGAGCAGTGGCCAGAGCCGCTCGGGTTCGCGTTCGTGCAGGGCGGCCACCGCCAGTTCGGTGAGGCGTTCGTAGGACCTGTCCAGCCCGTGTGCCACGTCGTCCTCTCCGCCCGTCCCCTACGCAGTTGTACGCATACCCCTGCACCGACCGGCTGCCGCATGCTTCAACCGGAAACCGACGCCGGAGCGGACTCCGGTCGAGCGGGCCGCCGGCACGGGGGAGCGGCGGCCCGCGACCGGTCGTCGTGCCCGGTCAACCACCCCATGCGGCGGCGCACAGCACACGCTCGACCTCGTCGGTGCAGCGCGCCGCGGCGAGCCAGGTCCGCGCGAAGCGGCCGGTGTCCGCCGGAAGCAGGCGGCCGAAGGCATCACGCGAGCGTTCCGCCGCCGCGGCGAGCAGTGCGTCGAGGATATCGCCGGCCGTGGCGAGACCGTGCCGCCGCAGACGGTGGGAGTCCGCCGCGGAGTTCCCCGGGAAGGCCAGCACGCGCCGGCCGCCCGAGGCCGCCTGCCCGACCCGGCGGCGCAGCAGATGCAGGGGTGCCTCCTCGGGCGGGGACGCGGTGCCGGCCGGTACCGGAGCGGGCACGTCCACCTGTTGGAGCCGGTCAAGACCCAGGTCGACCCGGTGTCCGGCGAGCGTGGGATGTTCGCTCGCGAGCAACTGGGCGCGGGCGTGCGAAGCCGGTGCGAGCCGGGCGATCACCCGGAGCCGGCTGCCGCGGGCGGCGGCCAGCAACCGCAGGTTGTCCCGGTACGGGAGCGCCGGATGGTCGTGTGCGACCGTCAGCCGCAGCGGCACCCCGCCGCAGTCCGCCAGCAGGCAGTCACCCGCGGTCTCCCGCACCGGACCGACCAGTGTCACCTCCAGGAACAGCAGATCGTGCCCACCGCCGAGGGCACGCCCGGCCTGCTCGGCCACCGGTACCGCCCACAACCGGTCCAACGGCTCGGCTCGCCAGTCCACGCCCGGCGCACGCACGGCCCGTACACCCTTGCCCGCGCCCAGCCGCCCGGTCGGTGACAGGGTCGCTCCGGAGACCGCGAGCCCCGCCCTCGACAACTCGCGATGCGTCAACGCCGTGTCACCGACCCGTACGGCACGGTCGGCGGCGCCCACCGCCCGCCCCGCGCCGCCCGGCGCCACGTCCGAGACGCTGCACAGCCGGCCCCCGGCGTCCGCGGTCCAGGTCACGGCCCCCGCGTAACCGCTCGCGGTGACCACCGGTTCGGAGAACAGGCCGTACAGGCGCAGCGAACCGTCCGGGGCGTACGGCATGCGTACGGTGCCGCGCAGTTCGGCCAGTTCCCCGCCGGTCGCGAACGGGACCCGGTAGGCCACGTACAGGGTCTCCGACAGGGCGGTGACCAGGTCGGCGAGCCGGAACGCCGGGTCGGCCGCCCGCGCCGCACGCAACGCGGCGACCACGGAGACCGCGGCTGAGGCCCCCCGGGGCAGACCGGCGAGCCGCGCGGTGTGGGCGGCACGCAACAACTCCGCCTGCACCACGGCACCTGAACCGTCCGTACCGGCGTCGAGCACGGCAGCGGCGGCGGCGAGAAGGGCCTGCGCGGCGCTGAGTTGAGAGGGGGTGGCGGCCTCTTCCGGGGAAGGGCCGGGAGCCTCCGAAGCAGTCGGCTGCGGTGCCCGCGCATCGGTCGGCTGCGGTGTCCCCGCAGCGGTCGGACGGGGTGTCCCCGCATCGGTCGGCTGGGGTGTCTGCGAAGCGGTCGGCCCGGGTACGTCCGAAGCGGCAGGCCCGGATGCCCGTCTCCCGCCGGTCTCGCCGTCGACCGGGGCATCCGCGGATCCGGACGCATCGCCCACCGGTGCCGCCGAGGCCGCGGCCGCCCGGTGCAGGCAGTCCGGGGCCAGCAGACAGCCACAGCGCACGGCGGCCGCCTCGGTCACGACCCCACCCGGTGCGTGCAGCTCGAGCACGGACCCCTCGTCGTCGACGATGACGCGCACGGTGTCGCCGTCCCGGACGACGGGGCGGACCGCCAGCTTGGCGACGCCCGCGTCCAGCCGCTTGCGCAGCCGGGGCGAAAGAGCCGCGACCAGTTCCGCGGTCACGATCGGCGCCACCGGAGGCAGTTCGGTACTCATGCGATCTTCTCCCCTACCCAGCGGGCGAGTTCCAGCGGGCTGAGGGCGGCCACCGGCATCCCCGCGGCGACCAGCTGCCCGGCGACCCCGGTGGAGTAGCGCGGGCGGCCCGAGTCGTCGAGGCTCGCGCACCCCAGCACCTGACAGCCCGCGCCGACCAGCGCCCTCACCTCCGCGAGCAGTCCACCGACCGGATGGCCCTCCTCGAAGTCGCTGACCACGACCACGAGCGTGCGGGACGGCACCGTCACCAGCTCCCGCGCGTGCCGCAGCCCGGCCGCGATGTGGGTGCCGCCGCCGACGCTGACCTCCAGCAGCAGCGACAGCGGGTCGGCGACATGGTCGGTGAGGTCGATGACCTCGGTGGAGAACGCCAGGAAGTGCGTGGAGAGCGTCGGCACGCCGGCCAGCACCGAGGCGGTGAGTGCCGCCCAGACCGTCGAGGCCTCCATGGACCCCGACACATCGGTGACCAGGATCAGCCGCCAGTCGGCGGCTCGTCGGGCCCGGGTCCGGAAGACCGGGTGCTCCGGGATCACCCGGACCGTGCCGTCCGGCGTGCGGCGTGCGGTGGCCAGGTTGGCGCGCAGGGTGCGCGGCAGATCGAGGCCACCGCCGGGGCGTCGGCTCGGACGCGGCAGGGCGGTGCCGTGCAACGCCGGGCGCAGCCGCGTGGCCAGCTCCCGGGTCAGCGCGTCCACCAGTCGCCGGACCAGTGGACGCAGTGCCGCGAGCCGGGCCTCGGGCAGCCCACCGGCATGCCGCAGCACCGAGCGCAGCAGGTCCACGGAGGGCCGCACCGTGTCCGGATCCAACTCCGCCAGCACGTCCTGACGTCCGGTCGCGGCGGCCGCGGCCAGCACCTCCTCCCTGATGCCGGGCCCGAACAGCGCCGCCAGCTCCTGCGACCACTCCCGCACCCCGGGATACGGTGCCTCACGCCCACCGCCCCCGCCGCCGAGGCCGCCCCGGCTGCCCTCCCCGCGCCCGCTGCCGTACAGCTCGTCGAGTGCGGTGGCCAACGCATGTGCCGAAGAGGGAAGTTGCTCGGTTCGGCGGCCCAGGAGCAGGCGCCAGCGATCGGCGGGGGACAGCCGGTGCTCTTCCGTGAGCGAGGAGGTGCTGGTGCCGTCGCCTGCCGGCTCCGCGTGAACTTGAGGCGAGGGGAGCAGGCCGAGCACGCGCAGGGCGTCGCGGGCCGCCAGGTCGGCGCGGGTCCAGGTGGCCAGGGCAACGGGATCGAGCGCCCCGGTGTCGGCCACGCGGTCGGTGCCGAGGCGCCCCTCCACGCCGGTCAGCAGGCGCTCCCGGTCGGCCGGGCTCAGGGTGTCGAAACCGCCGCGCAGCGCCGGAAGCCGGTCGAGGAAGTCCCGGTCGGACAGCTGGGACACCCGGTCGACCAGGGGCTCCAACGTCGGTGCCGCCGCCTCCAGCAGTCGCCCGACCGCCGTCAGCAGCCCCGTCAGCCGGGCGGTGAGCGCGGCCCGGGAGCCGGTGTCGACCGCCCCGTCGACCCAGGAAGCGACCCGGCCGCCGAATGCCTCCGGCTGCTCCTGACCGAGCAGTACCCGGACGGCCCCGGCGGCGCCGCGCATCAACGGCGAACCGTCGGCGGCGAGCCGGGCCAGGGCATCGGCGAGCCGCACACCGCCCAGCACGTCGGCACGCTGGGCGAGTTCGAGCAGGGCGTGGGCGTCGGCCGGATCCTCGGAACCGGTGAGGCCGTCCACCTGGCGTACCGCCGCCGCGGTCAGCAGCTCGGCCACCGCGACGGCCATGGCGGTACGGTCCCGGTCCGCGTCGAGGCCGGCGATGTGGCCGGTGCGCAGGCGGTCCAACAGCGCCAGGCCGGCGAGGAGTTCGGGGAGGGTGCCGGAGCCGGGGAGTACGTCGGCGGTGTCGCCGAGCCGCTCCTCCACCAGCTCCGGCAGACCGCAGTGCGCCGCCTGCTCCAGACCGTCGAGCACCTGTGCCGCCGTGGGCCCGCCGGCGTCCCGCTGCGTGCGGGCGCGCTCGCGCAACAGCCCCTCGGCCGCCTGGGCGAGGGTGACCCCGCGGATCCCGGCGGCGGCCAGCATCGCGGCGGTGGCCGGTGTCCAGCGGACCTCCCAGCGGGAGGTGAGGGCGTCGGCGCCGCCGGCACCGGTCACGGACCTGGGCTCGGCGTACGGCACCGAGCACAACGTCAGGCGGCGCAGGAGCAGTTCGCGGCGGCGGTCCAGGTCCGAGCGGAGGGGGTCGAGGCGGAGGTCCCGGGACGCACCGGGACCGCCCTCGGCCGGCCCGGGCAGACCGAGTACGTCGATCTCGGTCTCCACCGCCGGGACGAGGCCGCTGCGCGGCGCGGCGGGCGCGGGCCGGCCGGTGCGGTGGCCGATCAGTACCGTCTCCATCGCGCGCGCGACGGCTCGGCCCCGGCCGTACGGTTCACCCTGGGCCAGTACCGTCTGGACCGCCTCGACCAGCTCGCCGCGGCCCGCGGCGGGGAGGTTGCGCAGGCGGGCGAGGTCTCCGGCGAGGCGGGTGATCTCTCTTGCGTCGGCCGGGCCCGAGGGGTGGCCCAGGTTTCGTAGCTCTGCGCAGACCCGGACCGAGGCACGGGTCAACGCGTCTGCCAGCAAAGGGAGTTCACCTCCCGCTTCGAGGATCGTGTGCTGCCACTCGGGGTCGCGGATACCGGCGGGGTAGCCGGAGCGCTCGTCGAGGAGGGCGTAGGTGTAGGGGATGAGAGAGGTGGTCCATTCGCGTGCGGGCCGCTGGGGGCTTGTCACGCCGCTCCTCGCGTCCCTGCAGGGGCGCGTCAGTGCCGGAGTATGGAAGGCGCCGACCACCAAAGCCGCTCGCTCGCCGTTCTTCGTCGCCTCCGTCAGCCGGGTGCGCATCCACTCCTCCCGTCGCAGATCCATCTCCGACACGGCCGACTCCGACCGCAGCGCCCATCCCGTCAGCAGCGCCGCCCTGCGCAGTGCCTCCGGTGTCGAACCGGGCGCGGCCGTCTCCACCAGCCGGTCCCAGAGGTCGTCCCCCGGGCGGCCCGTGAGCCGGGAACGCAGGGCGGCCGACAGGCCGCCCGGACCCTGCACTGACGCAGACCCCCGTTCCTGCCAACCCCGGTCCGCCAGCGGAAGGTCGCAGGCCACCACCGGTACCGCGTGCCGCGCGGCCCACCGCACCGCCGCCAGTTCCGGGGAGAAGTCCGCGAACGGGTAGAAGGCCGGGCCGCCGCTGCCGTCGGCCGGTGCCGCCGCGAGCGCCACCGGGGCCCGGGTCTCCTCGTGGGCGAGCCACGGCAGCCAGTCCTGCAACTCGGCCGGCAGCTCGACGAGCAGGACGTCCGGCTTCGCGTCGGCCAGCAGCGCCGGTACGGCCGCGGCCAGCGACGGCGCGTGGTGCCGTACACCGATCAGGTAGGGCCCCGCCGGATCGGTGAGGGCCGCGAGGGCTGTCTCGGGTGAGCCGGAGTCGACGGCATCGGGTGAGCCGGACGCGACGTCCTCGGAGGATTCGGGCACGACGTCATGCCTCCAGGACCGTGCGCAGGTCCCACAGGGTGCGCCAGGTCGCCGAGCCCTGTTCCGCGCGTCGTCGGACCGGGCCGTCCCAGTAGCCGCGCAGCCGGGCCGCGTCGGCCGGGTCGTCCTTGCGCACGACACCCAGGAGATGACCCGGCAGCAGGCCGAGGACGTCCCGGTCGCCGGGGAAGTAGGCCGCGGCCAGGGCCAGCGCGCCCGCCACCGACACCGCCTCCGCCGTGCTCATCACCGTGGACGGGCGCTCCACCTCCCAGCCCTCGGCCGACCGTCCCTCGCGCAGGTCCCGGAACGCGGTGACCAGGGCCTCCAGGACCGCGTCGTCGACCTGGAAGGGCGCCCCGGCCCGCTCCACCGAAGCCCTGGCCTGACCGCGCACCAGCGCGGTCTCGGCGTCCAGGTCCGGGATGGGGCCCACGGTCTCGAAGTTGAAGCGCCGCTTGAGCGCGGCCGACATCTCCGAGACGCCCCGGTCCCGCAGGTTGGCCGTGGCGATGAGGGTGAAGCCCGGTGCCGCGTGCGCCAACGCGTCGTCCGTGCCCGCCAGTTCGGGCACCGCGATGCGCCGCTCGGACAGCAACGACACCAAGGAGTCCTGGACTTCCGGCAGACACCGCGTGACCTCCTCCACGCGCGCGACGGCACCCCTGGACATCGCGGTGAGCACCGGGGACGGGACGAGGGCCTGCCTGCTGGGGCCCTGCGCGAGCAGCAGGGCGTAGTTCCAGCCGTACTTGAGCTGGTCCTCGGTCGTGCCTGCGGTGCCCTGCACGACCAGACCGCTGGTGCCGCACACCGCGGCCGACAGCAGCTCGGACAGCATCGATTTGGCGGTACCCGGCTCGCCGACCAGCAGCAGCCCCCGCTCACCGGCGAGGGTCACCACACAACGCTCGACGAGGGCGCGGTCACCGACGAACTTGTCCGCCACGACCAGCCGGCGCGGCACCCCCTGCGGCACCGCGGCGTCGTCGGGCAGCCGCAGCGCCTGGCCGCCGCTGCCCATGACGAAGGTGACGACGGCCCGGGGCGTGAGCCGCCACGCGGGCGGCCGCGGCCCGGAGTCGTACGCGGTGAGGAAGGCCAGTTCGGTGGCGTACCGGTCCTCGGGCGGGACGATCTGGCGGAGGGGAGCGGTGGCGGTCATCTGCGGGACGTCCTCGGCGGTGGTGCGGATCGGGGTCATCGGCGGCGGCCTCTGCGGGTCGCCCGGGTCGTCAACTGCTCGTACGCGGGCGCGTCCCCGGCCCTGACGCGCTCCCAGGCACGGGCGAACAGCTCCGGCACCGGGACCAGCGGCAGGGTGCGGTCGCCGTCGGAGACCGGGTAGAGGGCCTCCTTCCAGGTCTCCACCGGAAGGGCCGGGGCCCTGAGGTCACGCCAGCCGCAGGGCAGGAACAGCGTGCGGCCGGCGCGGGGACGCTTCGCCTCGACCACCAGATCGGTGCCCGCGAGTTCGGCCCGCGTCCTCTTCGCCCGGGCGGGCTTCCAGCCGCTCCAGCGCGCGCAGTTGCGGTCGGTCGGATCGGGCAGCGCCAGCAACTGGAGGTAGAGCGCCGCCGCGTCCTCGCCCAGGCCGTGGGCCGCGGCGACCTCGGCCACCAGCCCGGGCACGCTGACCATGGGATCCTGCGGGTGTCCCGCGGGCCCCTCCGCCGCGACGGCCCGGGCGAGTTCGTCACCGAGGAGCGTGCGGACGGCCCGGAGACCGGCCCCGCGCCCGGCGCCGAGCAGCCCCTCCAGGAGCCCGAGGACGGGGTCGTCCGGGCCGCTCAGCGCGGCCGGCCGGAGCCGGACGTGCTCCGTTTCCGCGTACCAGGGGCACAGCACCAGCGCGTCGCCGATCCGCGTCACCCCGTGCGCGTCGCCGCCGCCGGTCTCGGGCAGCCCGTACACCTTGCGCAGCCGCACCGAGGCCGGGCCGTCCTTCTCGGTCCAGTCCAGGTCCAGGTCGAGCAGCAGCTCGGGATCGGCCAGGCGACGGCGCAGCGCGGCCAGCCCGGTCGGCAGCCCGGCCCGCAGCGGATGTCCGTACGGCAGCACGTACGCGAGCGCGGCCAGGCTCCCCACGGCTCCCGTCAGCTCGTACGAGCTGGGCACCGCCGACGGGTCGGCAGGCGTCGGATCGCCGTCCGCGCCGGGCCGGAACACCGTGGTGCGGGCGAGCCAGGGGACCCGCGACGGGTTGAGCACGGTCTCCGCGTGAGCGATTCCCATACCGGCGAGATCGGTGCTGAGGTCCTCCGGCAGGCGAACCAGGGTGCCGAGCCGCTCGGCCCACAGCCGGCCCGCGGCAGCCGTGCGAGGGCCGGCCGTCCACAGATCGGCGGGGTCCTCGGGCAGCAGCGCGGCGAGCAGTGCCCGCTGTTCGTCCTGGCCGAGCGAGTTCAGCAGTTCGGCGCCGAAGGCCCGTTGCCGGGGCTTGAGGCCGATGACGGCGAGCTCCTCGGCGGCGGGCGCCTGCGGCCGGCCGGCCAGCAGCACGGTGGCCTGGAGGGGGCCGAGGCCGCCGTCCGTCGCGGCCACCAGTTCCCCGGAGGCCTCGGGACGCCAGGGTGCGGCGCCCTTGTCCCGGACCAGCCGGGTGAGTTCGGCGAGCCGCTGGGCCGGTATCCCGGTGGTGTACCGGGTCTCCTCGACCAGTGTGAAGTGGCCGACGGCGCCGAACACCCCGGACGGGTCGTGGTCAAGGGCCAGCCACTCGACCCGGTCCAGCTGTGGGTCCACGCTCTGGCAGCCGAGCACGACGACCGTACGGCCGTCCCGGCGCAGCACCTGGCCCGCCCGCTGCTGCTTGTCGTGCGGTTCGCCCAGCACGACCTCGCGCAGTGTGTCCCCGAGCCCGAGGAGCGGCCCCTCGGTCAGCGCCTCGAACAGCAGGAGCAGCGGCTCGCGCTGGACGTCGGAGAGCGCGGGGGAGGCGGCCCGGTAGGCGAGCGGCCGCAGGGCGCCCAGGACCGGCGGCCACACCGCGCCGATGCGGGGGACGGTGTGCTCGTCGCTCAGCCAGCCGCCGCCGACGGCGTGCCGGTCGCGGTGCGCGAGCGGTGTGCCGTCGGCGGGCTTTCCGGACAGCACGTGGTTCACCGAGCGGATCTGGCGCAGCGCGGTGAAACCGGCGTACCACGCGTTCTGTATGGTCACGATTCCCGCGGCGGCGTCGTGCAGGGCGCGGTCCCCGCCGTGCTCGGGGCTGTAGTCGGCGAACATGCCCTCGGTCCGCTGCCGCGGCTGCCGCTCCACCTCCAGCGGCGGCGCGGCGAGCTTCGCGGCCGACTCGCGGACCCGCAGGGCCGCTCGGACGAGAGAGGCGACCCCGGCCAGCAGCCGCCGGTCGGTCAGTTCGGGCAGCGCCCCCGCCACCGCGGTCAGGGCGACCTCGTCGGCGGCGGGCACCGCGGCCCTGGCCTTCTCGTCCTGGCCGGCCCGGGTCAGCGCCTCCTGCCGTTCGGCCAGTGCGGTCGCCGTCGTCCGCATCAGCTCGCCCGCCGAGTCGTCGGACAGGCCGCGCAGCACGGCGGAGCCGCGTGCGTCGCGGGGTCGCAGCGCGTGCCAGAACGGGACCGGCGGCACCAGCCGCGTCCCGGCCGCGTACGCCCCGCCGGACTCCCCGAAGGACACCCGGCCCAGCTCGGTGCCGTCGTCCGCGTGCAGGGAGACGCTCTGGTACGTCTGCGCGGCGATCGGCTCCGCCCCGCCCGGCAGCCGCAGCGCTCCCAACGGCACCCGGCCGCTGTGCCCCGTACGCAGGGTCACCTTCCGCCCGTCCGGCGTACCGGCGGTCGTGCGGGTCTCGGCGCCCTCGCCCCGGGTGCGCACCCACCGCCCGAGTACCGTGCCGTCGGTGCCGAACGGGCTGTGCTCAAGGCCGGGTTGCAGGGGCAGCACCTCGCAGGAGCCGTGTCGCAGCGAGGCGTCCTCCCGGACCGCGGACGCCAGCAGCGCGGGCAGCGAGGCCCGCCCGTGCTCGCCGGTCGCCGGGTCGTACTCCAGCCACACCGACTGCCGGCCCTGCCTGCCCTGCCGCCAGTAGGTGATGCCGTCGCCGATCACCGGGCGGCCCGGCGGCAGGACGGTGTCGCCGGCGTGCAGGGTCCGGCCGCCCGTCGCCCGGCCGCCTCCGGGCAGCGGGATCGACGCGTTGGCCGCGTCCATGCCGGACCACCAGCCGGGGAGCTGCTCGCCGCCGACCGGGAACACGTCGGCCGGGCGGTTCGACCAGTAGCCGTACTGCTTGGAGCCGTCGCGCCACATCACCAGCAACTCGCCGTCGGCGTACCGGTACCGGGGCCGCTGCCAGCGGTCCAGGTCGGTGGGCAGCCGCAGTTCGTGCGTGAGCAGCACCCCCTCGGGTCCGACCACCACCGCCCGGTGCCCGCGCGCCAGGATCAGCGCGGGCCATGCCTCGGTCACCGCCAGGGAGTTGTCCCGGTCCTTGCGGATCTCGGTGTCCAGCAGCTCCAGCGCCTCGTCCAGGGCGGCCCAGCCCAGTTCGTCCAGGATGCCGGCGCGCAGCGTGCGGCCGAGGACCGGGACGATGTCGTACCCGTCGAGCAGGCGGACGGCGGGCGGGCTCTCCTGCATCACGGTCCGGAAGGGGCGCAGTCGCTCCAGCCCCGCCTCGACGGCCGGCAGTCCGGAACAGGAGGCGAACTCCGCGGTCGTCTCCTGCAGCCACCGGCGCAGTATGCCGCCGAGTACCGGATGCGCGGCCGCCTTGGCCAGGTCCTTGCCCTGGCCGCGCCCGAGCCCCTCGACGGCCCCGGCCAGCAGCAGGCGGTGACCCGGTTCGGCCGCGACGGCCTTCAGATCGCGCTGTCCGGGCCGCTCGTCGCCGAGCCAGGTGCCGAGCGGCAGGTACACCTCCTCGTCCGCGTCGGGCACGGTCAGCGCGATGCCCTCCGCCACGCACAGGTCCAGCAGATCGAGGTCGGCCCCGGCCCGCCAGCGCCCGGTGAACAGGTCGACGGGCCGGCCGGCCGCGCGCAGCCGCGGTGCCATCCGCTCGACCAGCGCCAGCGTCGCCGGGGAGCGGTGCGCGTACGCCGCCCCGTGCTTGCGGTGCTGCGCCCACCGGGTCAGCCAGTCCGCCGCGTCGACCTGGCCGCCCTCCTCGGTGAGCAGCAGGTCGGCCCCGCACTCCGCGAGCAGCGTCAGCCAGAACTCGTCGTCCGCCACCTCACCGCCCAGCCCGGCCGGCATGATCTCCAGCAGCCGTACCCGGATCTCGGGCCGCCGCTCGGCCAGGACCGGCAGCACGGCGCGGTAGGCGTTCCAGAAGGAGGCGGGCGCCCGCACCGCGGCCGGGGACACCAGCAGGTCGGCGACGAGCGCGCGCTCCTCGGTGCCCCGGTCAAGACCGGCTGCCTTGATCAGCCCGCGCGCGTCCTGCGGCAGCGAGGCGTACGGCGGCATACCGGCCGCGCAGCGCTCCACCGTCAGTTGCCGGAACTGGGCCCAGGCGACGGCCGGTTCGAGCCGCCGGGCCAGGTCCCGCACGTACTCCTTGAGCGCCTTCACGGTGAGTGCCCCGGCGAACGCGAACTCCAGGAACACCGCCCGCTGCCGCTCCTCGTCCACCGAGAGGGCGTGCACCCGCTCCGCCTCCCGGGCCTTGCCGAAGAAAGCGGCCGCGTAGGTGGTGTTCTCGTGCTGGAGGAAGACCCGCGCGGCCTGCTCGTAGAACGTGGGCAGGAAGTGCGGGACCGCACGGCCCAGTCGCTCGCCGAGCGCCTCGAAGCCCTCCTTCGCGTTGCCCGGCTTGGACTTGGCCTGCCGGGCCAGCCGTTCCACGTCCTTGACCAGGGCGAGGGCGTGAT
>NZ_JBEYFC010000187.1:0-15618 GCF_040634175.1 Streptomyces sp. NPDC007162 | reverse complement strand
CCACCTCCCCTTCGGCGCCATGGGCTCCAGCGTCACCCTCAGCCAACTCGACACCGGCCCCATGATCCGGGCCGTACGGGAGCTGTTCGCGACCGGATACGCCGCCACACTCAGCCGGAGAGTGAAAAGGGGCGCGCCCTGCGGACCCCAGGTGACGGTCACCGAGCCGGTGCGCGCGGCCCGCACCGTGACCCGGGTGACGCCCTGGCTGTCGGTCGCGGCCGAGGTCACCAGGGCCAGCATCGGGTTACTGCTGCGCGGCTGCGGCCAGGCACCCTGGGCCCGGGGCTTGAGGACCACGGTCACCGTCGTACCCGATCGCACACACAGGGTGTGGACGGAGGGATCCCCGGGACCGTGGGCGGTGGTGGTGGAGCCCGCGACACATCCTGCGGACGCGGAGGACGTCCCGTGAGGGCTTGGGGCTCGCGTCGACTTCGATGCCTGCGGTTTTGGCGTTGCCGACACTGTCGCGGAGGGCGAGCTGGGGGTGCTCGGCGTGCTGGAGCTGCTCACCGAGGGCTCGGTCGTGGGTGGGGTGGCGGAAGGGCGCGGCGGGGCTGAGTCCGCCTCTGAGTCGCCGCCGCTGCCTCCGCAGGCGGTCAGGAGACAGGAGAGGGCGACCAGGACGGCCGCGAGTGAGGGCCGGGTCCGTCGGCCCTGTCTGCTGTCCTCCATCGTCATGACCACTCCTTCGCGCCATTGGGACATCGCTGCGACGTCCGGGGCCGTAGTTCGGTTCCGGTTCCGGGTCCGGCTGGCGGCGGCCCTGTCGGCCGACCCCGACGGCAGGGTCCGCCGGGTCGCAGCTGCCGGCGGTCTGCTGGTCGACTTCGGCATGCCGGTCATCACCGGCTCCGCGTCGAAGCGCTTGTACAGCGGCATCGCGATCGGGGTGCCCGCCAGTTCATCTACGAGACCGCTCGCCGCCCGGGGGCACGGACGCACTCCTCGCGGTGATTTGGGGTAGGCGGTGTGACACCTGATGGGAGGATCATCATGACCACCTATGTGATCACTGTGCCCGGCACCTTTACCGCAGGCGTCGACGAGGCGGCACGGCAGCGGCTGGGGCGGTCGCTGCGGCCCGCGGATCCGCACGGGACCAGGATGGGCAGCGCCGAAGACCTGGACGTGCTCGCCGTCAACGACGACAACACCTTCGCCCTCCGGCTCACCGTGGAGGCGGACAGCAATGCCGACGCGGAGCGCGAGGCGCGGCGGCTTGCGGAGACCGCGCTGCGGGACGCAGGGCTCGACGCGGACCGCGTGCCGCTCGGCCCCGCAGTGATCACCGGCATCGACTCCGAGATCGCCTGACCTGTCGGAGAGTGTCCGACCCGCCGCGCGCTCTCGCGGTCGACGGCCTACTGGGCCTTGGGCTGTGTCGACCCGGACTCCTACCGGACCGCCCGGCAACACGGCACCGTGGCCCAGGACATCCCGGTCAACCACAGCCCCCGCTTCGCACCGGCCCTGCAGCCCACGCTGGACACCGGCGTCCAGGCCCTGGTCGCAGCCGCACTCACCCAGCTGGGGAAACCGGGCCGCACGAGCTGACGGGCTTCCGGCCGGTCCGCCTCTTACACCGCAGCACAGCGATCGACCGCCTTGGCGACGCCCGGGCGAACCTAGCCGTGCAGGGTGAGCACGCTGGGCTTGTTGTGTGGCCGTACCGGCTGGGGCGAACGGGGCCGTGCCGCACGTCGAGGTGTCGTGCGTGGACGCCGCCCGCGAACGTCGGCGGCGTCCACTGCCGAACTGCGCGACGGCCATGTTCGAGGACACGGCTCCGGTAGGGCTACGGCGGTCCGTCCCCCCGTTGATGGTCTGCTGCCGCTCGCCCGAGGCCGGTAGCCGGTCCACTCGCGACGCTCGGGCAAGCAGACGTCTTCGAAAGGGTAGACGCGGACCAACCAGTGAGCCGCGCTCCCCAGTTACGCGTTCGCGCCCCTACAGCACGCTCTCGTCGACCGTGTAGATCATGCTGCGGACCGGGGTGAGCTCCTGGAGTCGGGCCGCATCGGCTGCGGCAGCGCGCCCTGCGGAGGAGGCAAAGGCTGCACGTAGTTCCTCCATCGTGTCCCATTCCAATTCGGCGACCAGGTAGTACGGTTCGCCGCCGCGGACGGCGACCGCGTCGCGCCCGAGCGTGTAGCAGCGCAGTCCCGGGATTCGGCGTACGAGCGGGAGGTGGACGTCGCGGTAGTGGCGGTCGAATGCTGCGGGGTCGGCCGGCGTCTCGTACAAGACGATGAAGCGGGCGGTCAACGGGTGGCCCTGCGGTAGCGGGTGAGGACGGCGGGACCGACCTGTTGCGCCGACAGGCACTCCAGCTCCGTGTGAGGGCCGCCCGCGGGGAAGAGCCGGTCGCCGGTGCCGAGGACGGTGGGGAAGGTCAGCAGCCGGTATTCGTCGATCAGGTCCTCGGCCATCAGCTGGCGCACGATGCTGAGGCTGCCGATGACGACCACATCGCGCGGTTCGTGCTTGACGGCGTCGATGACATCGCCTTCCAGGATCCGCGAGTTCGCCCACGCCGCGGTGTCCGTGCCGCTCGGCGTGCGGGAGGCGACCAGTTTCGGGGCGGCGTTCATGCGTGCGGCGAACGGGCCCTCACGTCCGGGCCACAGGCGGGAAAAGATCTGCCAGGTCGTGCGGCCGAACAGCAGCACGCCGTCGTCCAGCGTGCGGCCGAGCCGGAACTTGTCCCCGTCGATGGCTTCACGGCCGTGCCGCAGCGCCCAGCCGCCCAGCGGCGTCCCCTCCGAACCGGTGGGGTCGGACATGACCCCGTCTACGGTGACGAACCCGATCACGATGATGCTCACAGCGATGTTCCTCTCGCTCAGGTCGAATGCTCACCGGTACATACCGGCGTCGCCCATCCGACTCATCGCTCTGGCGCAAAGTCCCCGGCAGGAATGTGCCGCGGCAGCTCGAAGACGTCGAAGACGCCCGGATCGGCGAAGACGACGTTGTGCGCCACCAGGCCGCCGGTGACGGTGAGCACCTGCAGGGTGTGCAGCCGGTGCCCGCCGCCGGGTTCCGGCGCGTACGCCGCCAGCGCAGGCTGCCCGTTCGCCGAGAGCTCCCGCACAGCCCAGCCGGTGCCGCGCATCCGGAAGACGCGCTCCAGGAACCGGCCGTAGTCGGTGCTGCCCCGGTACCACAGCGCAACCGGCGGCATCTCCAGGATCGCGTCCTCGGCCAGCAACCGCACCAGTGCGGGCACATCGGCGGCCTCGAACGCCCGCACATACCGCTGCACCACCGCCCGCACCCCGGGATCGTCCGGCTCACGCACCACATCCGGACCGCCCGCGCCCGCTAGGGCGGCACGAGCGCGCTGCAGCGCGCTGTGGACCGCCGCCACCGTGGTTCCCAGCTGTTCGGCGACCTCGGCCGCAGTGAACCCCAGCACCTCCCGCAGCACCAGCACTGCACGCTGCCGGGCCGGAAGCACCTGTACCGCAGCCACCCACGCCAGGCGCAGGTCAGCCCGCGCCTGGACATCCAGCCGCGCATCAGGAAACGGCTCCAGCCAGGGGACATCGAGCGCCGGCGTCAGCGCAGCCTCCGGATCGTCGCTTGGCGCACCCAGCCCACACGGCAGAGGGCGCCGGCCGCGCCCCTCCAGCGCGGTCAGGCACGCGTTCGTTGCGATCCGGTACAGCCAGGTACGCATCGACGCGCGCGCGGGGTCATACCGATCCCGGGCCTTCCAGGCGCGCAACAGTGTCTCCTGAACCACATCCTCGGCCTCGTGGAACGAGCCCAGCATCCGGTAACAGAACGCGAGTAGCTCACCCCGGTACGACTCGAAGTCCACCGGCCCATGATGCCGTACGCCGCTCTCAGCCCGACATCGTTCCGGGCACTGCCATGCCCGTCATCCAGGAGAGAAACCATGAGCGAACAGTCCACCGACCTGTTCCTCCTCGGCACGGCCACCGCCCTCGACAGCCCCGCGCGCAACGCCTTCGTCTCTGAACTCATCGACAGACAAAGTCTGTCCAACGCGGTCAGCCTCAACTCCGCTCAGTTCAACCTCGCCCGCGCGATCGGCCCGGCGGTGGCGGGCCTGGCGGTCGCCGGTGCCGGAACCGGCCCCGTCTTCCTGATCAACGCGGCCTCATACCTGACGGTCCTCTACGGCCTGATCACCATCCGGGCCGACGAACTCCACGCCCCCGCGAAAAGAAGTGCGGCGACGCCACGCTCGCCGATGCCTTCCGCGCCATCCGGTCAACGCCTGACCTGCTGCTGCCGATCGCGATCACCGCCTTCGTCGGCACCTTCGGCCTCAACTTCCAGGTCGCCCGGCTACGGCACCTTCCTCGCCGTGCTCGTGCCCACCGGTCTCGCCTCCGTGACCGTCACCACCGCCGCCAACGCCATGACCCAGCTCCACGCCGACCCCGCACTGCGCGGCCGTATCGTCTCCGTCTACCTCCTGGTCCTGCTCGGCGGCACGCCCGGAAGTGGATCCGATGAGCGGGATATGGCACATGGTGATCGGGGTCGCCGTCGGCCTGGTGGCGTGCTGGCTGGTGCTGCTGGGCGCCCTCGCGATCGCCCGGCCCAAGGGCAACCTGCTCACCGAGGCGATCCGGCTCCTGCCCGATCTGCTGTGCCTCGTCTCCCGACTCGCCCGCGACCGCACCCTCCCACGCCGAACCCGCTGGCTGCTCTGGATCCTGCTCGGCTACCTTGCCCTCCCGATCGACCTGGTGCCCGACTTCATCCCGGTCCTCGGCTACGCGGACGACGCCATCGCCGTCGCGCTCGTACTGCGGACCGTCCTCCGGCAGTCCGGCACTGACGCCCTCGACCGGCACTGGCCCGGCACCCCGACGGACTCGGCGTCGTACGCCGACGGGCAGGGCTGCCCACCGAGACTCCCCAGGAGCAGGTCCCCGCCAGGAAGTCAGGACTCGGGGGCTGTCTCAGACGTCGGATGCCCCTGGCCGGTTGATCGGCCCGATGAAGTTCGACCTGGACGGGGCCGGGCCACGGTCCGCGTCCACACCGGCATCGGCTGCGGCAGCGTCGCCGACGTCTACCAGGACCCTCGCACCTACGTGTGGAGCAGCGACGTCAATACGGCCACCCTGCGCAACGGATCGCCTGCTTGAACTCCTCCAGCGTCGCCGCGGTGTGTGGCGTCCTCGGGTTGTCGGTGAACCGGGCAAGGGCCTGCGCCAGGCTGCCGCTCGGGGCGCCACCATCCTGGTCGGGCTTGTGGGAGTCGCCGTGCGAAGGGCGAGTCGTGCGTGAACCATCCACAGGCTCCAACGCCCCCGCGCAGTGATCAGTGAAGCGATCAGCTGAACTGGCCGTTTTCTCATGGGGCTGTTTCGGCTTCAGCTGTCCCCGGTGTTCCAGTCGTCACCGATCACACATCGCGACGCCGACAGTTGACATCCAACGATGTTGTTCACAGCGGCGGACGGCACCCCACGCCTGCCCACTGCGCGCCCACCACCATGCCGCCGACGCGCGGCACGTCCGTTGGCCTGGGCCGTCACCTGCGGACGCAGCGCACGGGATGGTCGCTCGCGATCACCCTTGGCGGGCAATCAGATTCCGTTCCCATGGCGTTCCCATTTCCTTACAGAAAGGAGAACGCCTGATCGCCCTGCGTTAAAATCGCAGGTCAAGAGTGCCCCCGGCAGGATTCGAACCTGCGACACCCGCTTTAGGAGAGAGTCTATTGATCACCCTGTCTGTCCTGGCCTTTCCCTGACTTCACTGTTCCTGCTGGTCAGTGCGGCGGAGTCTTCCGGCTTCTTCCGGTCCTTCCCTGTCTTTACTCGGCCTTCCGTTCCCATGACGTTCCCATGAGGGGCCGCGAAAGTCCCCCGGGGACAGCGGGCCGGGAGTCGGCCGAGGCTGGCCGCAGGGTTCGAAGCGGTGAGCACCGCAGACCCTTTGGGGGTTCAGTTGCGGGCGTCGATGCAGGACCAGGCCGTGATGGTGGTGCATTCGGCAGCCAGTGCCTACAGGGCGCGGCGGACGCGTTCGCTGGCGTTGCGCTGTTGCAGCTCCAGGACGCCGTCGCGGCCCGCGGCGGCCGCCCTTTCCAGTTCGGAGTGGCCGCCTTGGCGGTCGTCGGCTTCGACGAGTGCGTTCATTCCGGCGGCGCGTGCCACGTCCGACATGCCGACGGCGCGGCGTTGGGCCACCAAGGGGACGGCTGTGGCTGCGGTCCCGGTGGCCGAGGCGATGAAGGTGCGACGCCGCACGGGATCCTCCTCCTGCGGGTGGTGCATGGTGCGCTGAACCCTAAGTCCTCAACCGGACAGCCGAACACCCGCTCCAGAGCGGCGCATGTGCGTCCGATGGGCCGGCGCGAGGTTCCGTTCAGCAGGTTGCGTACCGTCCGGGCGGAGACGTCGCCGGGTCGGCCGGTGATGTCCGCGAGTGCTGCGTTCATCCGTCCTGCTAATCCCTCGGTGATGCACCTGGCAGGGAACGCACGGCGCTGTTTTGCCCTCCTTTCCAGTAGAAGGCGATTCCGTCGGTCGCAGCGGCTCAGTGGTGTGAAGATGGGAGTCCGGGCATGCACTCGTGGCACCATGGGCCGGGCCACGTGAGGGGTATGCGTGGCCGGGTCGCGCTCGCGACCTGTCTTGTCGCGATGCTCGCCGTGACCGTCTTCGGACTCATCACTGCCCTGCCCGCTTTGGTGTTGGCGCAGCGCACCCAGGACCGTGAGCACCAGTACGTGTTGCTTGAGTCGGCCCTGAGCAGCTACGGGCGGGACGGCACCCTGGTGCCGGGTGCACGACTGGATGATGCCTCGTTGCCCGCTCCGCTGGCCAACGTGGCCAGGCGGGGCCGGGCCGGTGCATACATCAGCAGTGGTGGTGCCCCCAGGGTCTACGCGGCGGCCGGAGTGAGTGGCAAGGTGCTGTCCATCCCGGCGGTGCCCGTGGAACAGGACCCGCTGCGCCTGGCTGAGCGGGACTTGTTGCCGGGGGGCATCTTTGTCGCCGCGCTCGTTGGGGTGGTGGGTTGGTTCACTGCGCACGGCTTGACGCGGCGGGTGCGGCACGGCGCCGTCGCAGCGCGCGGGATCGTGTCTGGCCAACCGGTGGGCCCAGCTTCCCGCTCGGACGAAGCCCACGGGGAGGCTGCCGAGTTGAGCCAAGCCCTTCGCGACCTTGCCTCGGTCAAGGAGCGGCAGGAGACGGCGGACCGGGAACTAGCCGCCGGGGTCGCCCACGAGCTGCGCACTCCTGTCACGGGTCTGGTCACCGCCTCCGATCTGCTGCCGCACCCGCGCGCGGTAGAGATGGTGCGTGTCGGTGTGCGGCGGATGAGGTCCCTGGTGGAAGAGCTCGATGAGCTGTCGCGGCTGGACGCGGGAACAGAGCGCCCGCATCGAGAACCCGTGGATCTGGCCTCGGTTGTGTGCGGCGTTGTGGCGTGTCTTCCCGATCACGGCCGTGAGACGGTGTCCGTCAGGGTTCTCGGCGAGGGCCGGATGGTGGTGACGGATCCGCGCCGGGTGCGGCGGATCCTGGCGATCCTGCTCGACAACGCCGTCAAGCACGGCAGGGCTCCGGTTGTGGTAACAGTGGACGGTGCCCGAATCGTCGTACGGGACCACGGACCGGGCTTCCCACAGGAGTTGGTGCAGGACGGACCGCGCAGGTTTCGTACGGGAGCCTTTGACCGCAGCACCGGCCGTGGGCTGGGACTGTCGATCGCAGCGGGACAAGCGGTTGTGCTGGGAGGGCGGTTGCGGCTGGGCGCCGCAGCAGGCGGCGGTGCCGAGGCGGCCGTCGAGATTGCCGAAGGTCCCGTGGAGTAGTTCCACGAGAGCGCGTGAGCCCGCACGCCGGATCTTCCGCATTCCAATGTCCGGCGGGTCCGTCGCCGTGGCCAAAGAGGCTTCCCCCCGATGCGACGACGACGCTCCGCCTCAAGTGAGTCTTTCCCGGTGAGTGCTCGTCGCTCTTTGTGATCGCGAGGTTGACGCTGTGGCCAATGCGGTCCGCAAGTCCGCGCAGGCGTAAGGCCCGTGCCAAGAATGATCTCGCGACAGATCGCTCTGACCGGGAGGCCTTCGAGAAGCTCGCCGGAGGCGAACTGACCGATGCCCAGCAGACCACAACAAGGCCATCTGCGGTGAACCGTTCGAGGGGAACGTGCCCTCTCAGCCCGCTACGGGCTTACCGGCCGCAACCGCGACCTCGTCGACGAAGCGCGCGCCCAACTCCTTCCTGGCACGTGCCAGGTCGCCGGTGACACCGACCTCCACCACGCCCGCGGTGTAGCTCGCCACCGATCCATCGCCCACCGAGACGATGGTGTAACCGGTGGTGTGTCCCATCAACGCTGTCACGTGGTTCCGGGTCGCCGCCAGTTCGCTGATCGAACGCGGCGCATCTCGCTTATCGATACGCACTCCCGTTTGGAGTCGGGCGAGCGCGGCGTCGAAGGCGGAGTGCTGCTTGCGGTAGACGATGACGCGATCGCCCGGATTGTCAATCACAAGTCCGGTGAAGGAGTCGGGTTGGGAAGCACCCAGACGCTCGATGGCGTCTGCCGCCGCGTGCAGCTTCTGTTGATTGGGTGGCCCGGAGCTATTGGGCATCGAAGGAGCAGCTGATCTCTGTTTCGCGGGTGTCGCCGGGGCAACGGCGGCCTGTCGACCGCATGCCGTGGCGAGCAGGAGCGTGGCTGTGACTAAGCCGGTCGCGATCGCGTGTATCCGCAGGTAGGAACGTGGCATCAATGTAGCCTCACTTCATCAACAGCGGCTTTGGCCGTACGTCCGCTGTATTGCGCGTGGGGAGCGTCGCGGCCGGCGGCTAAGTCCATGGGCCTTCTTCTTCCGGGCCTCCGGGAGACCAACAACCGAGGGCACCAGTTAAGCGACGCGAGCGGAGGAAGCACCCCCCAACTGACAGATGGAGTTCACGCCCATCCAGCACGAACACAAACGATCACGTTCGGAAAGCGGATGGCGTCTGAGCTCTGTCAACGGCAGAAATGCGGCATCACTCGTTTCGGTGATGCCTCAGTCGGACATTCACGGCGGCGCGCCGGGCGCCAGGGCTGCGGATGGAGATGAGGCAGGGACCGATCGCTTGAGTGTCACGTTCAACTCCGTGTCGGTTGGTTCGCCGTTCGTTGACGGCACCCCGAAGCGGGACACGACGCTCATCACCTCACTGCCGTGCACTCGCGTGCGTCGGCGGTGGTAGGTACTTGCCGGTGGCGCCGTCTCGTAGTCGGCGATTGGCGAGTGGCTCGTCCAGGCTGACTTTGAAAGGCAGGAACCCTACGACTGCCGGACACTTGGTCCCTGCCGGCGGCTGGTACGTCTTTACCGTAGCGGTTACGGTCACAACATGAGAGGTCTGTACCGTACTGACGGTCGGCCTCTGGCAACCGCCGACCTCTACGGGTACCTGGAGGACACGGCCGGTTTGGTCGATGCTCACAGCCCGAATGATCGGCACATGGCCGGTAGCGGGCGATGTCGGCCTGGTGTTTGCCCCCGGTTCGTGCGAGCAGCCAGCGCTCATCGCTGCTCCGGCAACCACCATGGCTGTCATGCTCAGACGAAACCACCGACTCTTCCTCACGGCTGTAAGACGGCGAGCGCAGTTCTCCGGTTCCGTGAAGGACGTTCCGGCTCCACCCACTGGGCTGAGCCGGAACGAGCGAGGGCGGATCACGTTTGCGGGTTCATTTTGAGTCCGAAGTGCGAGAGAATGTCGGGCGCTTCCGTCCAGTAGACGTAGGTGCCGGCATGCCCTCCGCCTGTAGGAGCGTCCGTTGACCCGGCCGAGATGACTCCGCGTGCCTGGCGTGCTGAGCCTGCCTGGAACACCATGGCACCGCTGTCACCTTGAGCAACCGCCCATGCGGAACGGACGCCTTCAACTCCTCGCACGGTGTAGCTGCCTTGTGTTTCGGTCTGCAATGTGTACGTGATGTCCTGGTTGATGACATTGATGCCGCACACGGTCCCTTCCTTCATGAAGAAGGAAGCAACTCCGTCCTGGCACACCGAATCGCCGTTGTAGGAGTAGGCGTCGCCGACAACCGGATACCACGTCGTCGAGTCGCTCTCGTCAGAGTTGTTGTTGCTGCCGTCGATCTCTTCGGCGTCCCACTCCGTGCTTTTTCCGGAGACCGCTCCGACGTAATTTCCAGGGTAGCCCTCGTCTGTATCGTAGAAATCACCCATGGTGGGTGTGGGGGAGCTTCCAGTGTAGATCGGCTCACCCGAGGTGAAGCAGTGGTTCGAAGTGATCATGATCGGGTGGTTGTCGCTGGTACGGACTGCAGGCAGTCCCGCGCTACAGATATACGCGCCATCCGATATTGCGTCGCCGCTGATAAAAGGCGAGGAGTCGTGCCACTTCGTGTCGGCCCAACTGTCCGCTTTCAACGGCCGACCGCTTGCGAATGTGACCTTTACCCCACCGACCGTATCCTGCTGTCCAGCCACGTTTGACGCACCGTCACCTCGGACCTGTGAGCTCGCCGGGGCCACGCCGGGCTTGTTCACCGTCACTTGCACCGACGACCCATCAGTGGCGACAGCGGCGGTGTAGATGGTGTAGGGAAGCTTGTGGGCAGCTTGCTCTGCGAGCAGTTGGGCCCGAGCGGCGTGGAGTTGACGCAAGGTGTAAGGGGCTTTCTTCACCTTCACGAGTCTCGTGTCGATGTGCCGATCTATTCGCTGCGCGGCCCGCAGGAACTGCGCCCCCTTGGATGAATCCGTCAGGTAGATGTCGACCGCATCGTTGGGCGCGTCGATGCGTAGGGTGGAATAGATTCCCGATTCGGTGGTCTTCCCCGCTTGGCCCGCCGCGTTCGCGATCTCCCGTAGCGGGTTGAGAATCCTGTTCTGGTCCGTAACGCCCATCGAAAGGATCTGAGTCAGAGTCGGCTTGGCCTGAGTGGTGGTGGGCGCCGGTTGTATGCCGTGGGCCTGCGCGCTTGGTACCGCCACAGCGGATAAAACCATCCCCGCTATCCCTGCCCCCACGGCAACTTTAAGCAGTCGATCCGATTTCACGGATTACCCCCCATGTTTGTGTGGTTGAATACACCCCTCGAACGAAGGTTCGAGGGGTGATTGAGATCCTATGACTACTATGGAGGTCAATGGGGTGTTTGATCATCTTTTTAAGTGGTCATGACATGGAGAGCATCAACCGTTGCCCCACCGATGCGCTTGTTGGGTCAAACACCGCCTTTTCTTGAATCATTGGGTGGTTTGACGCTGTGGACGTGTGCCGCAGCACCCGCAGCCCATGCCAGCGGCCCTGGGCTGGGGTCGGACCTGCCCCGGTCTCCTCGCCGTCCGTTGCCATGTGGCTCCGGCCGAGCACGGGAGATGGGCCCTGCGGTCGACGCCGCCGTATGGGAGGCCGCGATGAAGCTCACGAGGGTGGGTTACGCGCAACAGTCGTGAGACGTGTTCGTTGATTGATGCCCTGACATCGCGCGGCACTCGTGAGCAAAGCTCGGTGGTGCTGTCGGGCGCTGTATCTCACCGGAAAATGGCCATCCGGCTCCCGGACGTAGCCGTAGCAAGAGCCACTAGGAAGAGCGATGTGTCCCCTGCCCTGGTGCCGAGTGTACCGCTCCGGGTTCGGTAGAGATCTCGATTGTTGGGTGTGAGCTGGGGATTCGTGGTTGCGAAGTAGTGGCTGTTCTCGTATTCGACGGGCGGGATGTGGCCTATTTCCCCCTGGAGTCGGCGGTGGTTGTACCAGCCGACGTGCTCGGCGGGGAAGGCCCTACGACGTTCGGTAGCCGGACCGCACGGTCGGCCTGAAGATAAAGCCCACAACTCCCGCCGCTCGACGGCATATTGACCGCAGTGGGTGAATCATCCGGGCAAGCTCGACATGTGACGATATGAAATTTTCGTGAGATCGGTAAGAGGCTACTGCTGCTGTTTGTGCCATGTCCGCGACCGGTAGAGATCATTCGGCATTTATGTGATCACCGTGAAGGCGGGGGCGCTGTGGCGTTAGTTGCACACCAGAGAAGCACCACGAGTCGGATATGGCACTGGACGGGCCGTCATGAATGGAACCGGCTGCTTGCCGTTGTCGCCATCTCCTCGACGGTGATCGGCGCGGGGATCCAGGCCGCGCCGCCGGCCTCGGGAACCCCCCGCCAACCCCCGGCTGTGAAGCACACCAAGCCTGTACCCGTCACGGCGATCGTCTCCCACCACCACCAACTCAAGCCCCCGACATGCTGACGCAGACCGTCTTCCGCAGCGAGGACTTACCGGTTGCCGACCGGTTCGACGCCTGGTGCGAGATCATGGGTCGCGTATACGCGCCCATGAAAATGACCAGCGAGTTCGCGGCAGACTTCCGGGCTCACCTCCGGTGTATCCCGCTCGGAGAGGTGACCGTGTACCCGACGACGTTCCAGCAGACGACCTTCCGTCGCACGCCGCGGCTGATCCGCCAGTCCGACCCGGAGGCCTACCACCTCTCGGTCCTCCTGGACGGAGAAGGCGGGACGGCGTGGGACGGGCACGAGGCCGCCTATCGGCCACTCGACCTCCACATCGTCTCTACCTCCCTACCGCACGAGACATGGAGCGGGCGGCTGCCAGCCACGATCGTCGGCGTCGAGATTCCGCGAGCTGCGCTGCCACTTCCGTGCGGCCGAGCAGACCGAGCTATCGGGCGGCAGATGTCGGGGCGGGAGGGCGTGGGGGCGCTGCTCACGCAGTTCCTCACTCATGTGGCCGCCGATGTCGGCTCGTACCGTCCGGACGACGCCCCGCGCTTGGGGACCGTGCTCACCGACCTGGTCGCGGCCCTGTTCGCCCACAACCTCGCCGCCGAGCCACTCCTGCCGCCTGAGGCCCACCGCCGCACGCTGCTTCTGCGGATCCAGCGGTTCATTCACCACAGCCTGACCGAAGGTGACCTGACGCCCAGTCGGGTCGCCGCTGCCATGCACCTGTCTCGCAGTTACCTGCACCGGCTGTTCCAGCAGGAGGGCATCACGGTGGCGGGCTACATCCGCCGCCTGCGCCTGGAAGCCGCCCGCCGGGACCTGGCCGATCCCGCCCAGCACTGCATCCCCATCCATGCCATCGCAGCCCGCTGGGGGTACCCGCGCGCCGCCGACTTCACCCGCGCCTTCCGGGCCACCTACGGGATGCCGCCCATCGAGTACCGCCGGGACGGCGTTCGCCGGCAGCCGTGCTGAACGCACGGTGACGCCCAGCGCGCGCCCTGAGTCTCGAATCGGCCGATTCGTGATCAGCGTGCCTTCTGATGCGGTTTGGTCGCGCCGAGGGTCAGCAGCAGGCGACGGTCCCCGGCCCGCTCGAACTCATGCAGGGCATCCTGCCGCAGTTCGATCAGACGCTGGCGGAGATCCGAATCCAGTTCGCGTCCGGTATGGAAGAGACGCTGATCGCCGGCGAGTTCGATGGCCCTGGCGAAGAGGGCTTCCTGCGGCCCGGTCATGCCGGTCCGGGAGGCCCGGTCCCGCTCCAACGCCTCGATCCACAGGCGGCTTTGTACCTCCGGCGGTGAGGCATCGAAGATCGCCCGCTGGTAGGCGACCGGGTGTGCGGTCACGCCGTCGTAGGAGCGCGGGAGTTCGTCGCGGTGGGCGGAGACCCAGCGGGCCGCCACACTGTTCTCCCGGGCAGCGGTCGTGGGAGGTTTCCCGGTGAGCAGCATCCGTGCCGCGGCCAGAGTGCCGCTCCACAGCACCGGTAGGGAAGGAGTGCCGGAGCCGGCCGCCTGGGGCGCGGATTCGTCGTGGCGCATCCGGCCGAGGGCGCACACGACGCTGATGGTGCGCCGCGGTCCGAGTCTGCGGATCAGGGGCACCGCCATCACAGGGCCCGTCCAGGCCCGGACCTCGTCGTCGTGGGTCCGCAGTAATGTTGGTGCCCACGGCGCGTGTGCGCCGAGTGCCTGCGCGCGCCACTGCCGGACGTCAGGGCGGTCGAGCGGGACGACGGCGAGCCGGTCGCCGGAGGCACGGGCGACCTCGCGGGAGATCTTCCGGCAGGTGCCGCAGGTCGCGTCGTAGGCGAGCAGGAAGCGCTCGGGTGTTGTCGTGGTCATCGATACTTCTCCGTGAGGCGAACCGGCCGGGGCTCAGGGTGCTGGGGGTTGTCCTTGGCGAGTAGCGAGGCGTAGAGCCCACCGCGTGCCTGGAGTTCGGCATGGGTGCCCTGTTCCACGACGCGCCCCTGATGAAGCGCGATGATCTGGTCGGCGTCCCGGACGGTGGACAGACGGTGCGCGATGGTGATGGTGGTCCTACCTTCTGACAGCTGGTCGAGCGCCAGCTGGACGATGCGCTCCGTGCGGGTGTCCAGCGCGCTGGTGGCTTCGTCGAGGACCAGCACGCGCGGGTCGCGCAGCATGGTGCGGGCGATGGCCAGGCGCTGCTTCTCGCCTCCGGAGAACCGGTATCCGCGTTCGCCAACGACGGTGTCGTAGCCGTCCGGGAGGCTCTCGATGAGGTTGTGGATCTGGGCGGCCCTGGCGGCGGCGATCACCTCTTCGGCGGTGGCCTGCGGCCGGGCGAACCGGAGATTGTCACCGATGGTGGTATGGAAGAGGTATGTCTCCTGGGAGACAACCCCGACGATGGAAGCGAGGGTGGCCTGGTCGAGGTCACGGATGTCCACACCGTCGATCAGAATGCGGCCCGATGTCACGTCGTACAAGCGGGGGATGAGGTAGCCCAGGGTGGTCTTGCCGGCGCCGGTGGCACCGACCACGGCGACGTGGCTGCCGGCCGGGATGTCGAGGTTGATCTCCCGCAGCGCCGGCCTTCGGTCGCCGTAGCTGAAGCTGACCTGCTCCAGGCGTACGTGCCCTCGTGGGCGATGCAGCTGCGTGGGGTGGGCCGGTTCGGCCATCTCGACCGGCAAGTCGAGATATTCGAATATTCGCTCGAAGAGAGCGAGCGAACTCTGCAGGGTGATGCCGACGCCCAGTAAGGAGACGGTCGGGCCGAACAGCCCCTGCTGGAGCGTGGTGTACGCGACCAGGGTACCGATCGAGATTGCCGGATGGCCATGATGACCCGTCAGCCCGGCGGCCCAGTATATGCCGATCGGCATGGCGGACATGATGATCTGCATAGTCACCGCCCGCCATCGGCCCGCCATCGCCGAACGGATCGTCAGCTCGGTGAGCGTGCCGGACTCCCGGCTGAACTGCTCGACCAGCGTCTGCGTCCGGCCCATCACCCGGCCGAGCAGAAATCCGCTCACCGACAGCGACTCCTCCACCAGGACCGAGAGCAGCGCCTGCTGGACCTGCCGCTGCCGGGTGATCACCCGCCGCTGGTTGCCGACGTTCCGACTGATCAGAGCGAAGATCGGGAGCATCAGCAGCGAGATGATGGTCAACCGCCAGTCCAGGGCCAGCATCGCGATCAGGCTGGCCACGACGGTTGTGACGTTGCCGACGATGCTGCCGGACAGGCTGCTGATCACTGACCCCATGCCGCCGATGTCGTTGGAGATGCGGGACTGCACCTCGCCTGTCCTGGTCCGGGTAAAGAAGGCCAGTGGCATCCGCTGGAGCTGGGCGTAGACTGCGGTACGCAGGTCGTTCATCATGTTCTCGC
>NZ_JBEYFC010000186.1:0-15625 GCF_040634175.1 Streptomyces sp. NPDC007162 | reverse complement strand
GCCGCCACCGCACGAGGACCCGCCGCCGCACGAGGACCCACCGCCGCACGAGGAGTGACCGCCCCCGCAGGAATGGCCCCCGTGACCTGAACACGGTGACGCCGCTGCAGTTTTGTGGGGACATTTCCTGGTACGCGCCGTTTCCGGCCGCCCTTCACGGTGGCTGAAACCCGCCGGTGCAACGGCTTTCCCTCCCCTCTCCTCCCTTGTCTCCGGACGGACCCCGGAAGACCTCCCGATCGCACCTTGAGTGGAATAGACTCAAGTTTGTGTACGTTGGCTGAGTCACTACCGGGATCAGCATGGGGACGTAGGAGGAGAACGCGAACGTGGACGCCGAGCTGACCAACAGGAGCCGGGACGCGATCAACGCGGCCAGCAGCCGGGCCGTGACCGAGGGGCACCCGGATCTCACCCCTGCCCACCTGCTGCTGGCTCTGCTCCAGGGGCAGGACAACGAGAACATCACCGACCTGCTCGCCGCGGTCGACGCCGACCAGGCCGCCGTACGGGCCGGAGCCGAGCGGGCCATCGCCGCGCTGCCCAGCGTGACCGGCTCCACGGTCGCGCCCCCGCAGCCCAACCGCGAACTGCTCGCGGTCATCGCCGACGCCGGCGAACGCGCCAAGGACCTCGGCGACGACTACCTCTCCACCGAGCACCTGCTCATCGGCATCGCCGCGAAGGGCGGCGCGGCCGGCGAGGTGCTCGACCGGCAGGGCGCCACCGCGAAGAAGCTGGCCGACGCCTTCCAGAAGGCGCGCGGCGGACGCCGGGTGACCACCGCCGACCCCGAGGGCCAGTACAAGGCCCTGGAGAAGTTCGGCACGGACTTCACGGCCGCCGCCCGGGACGGCAAGCTCGACCCGGTCATCGGCCGGGACACCGAGATCCGCCGGGTCGTACAGGTGCTGTCCCGCCGCACCAAGAACAACCCCGTGCTCATCGGCGAACCCGGCGTCGGCAAGACCGCCGTGGTCGAGGGGCTCGCGCAGCGGATCGTGAAGGGGGACGTGCCGGAGTCCCTCAAGGACAAGCGGCTGGTGGCGCTCGACCTCGGGGCCATGGTCGCCGGCGCCAAGTACCGCGGTGAGTTCGAGGAGCGGCTGAAGACCGTCCTCGCCGAGATCAAGGACTCCGACGGCCAGATCATCACCTTCATCGACGAGCTGCACACCGTCGTCGGCGCCGGCGCGGGCGGCGACTCCGCCATGGACGCCGGCAACATGCTCAAGCCGATGCTGGCCCGCGGCGAACTGCGCATGGTCGGCGCCACCACCCTCGACGAGTACCGCGAACGCATCGAGAAGGACCCGGCGCTGGAGCGCCGCTTCCAGCAGGTGCTGGTCGCCGAGCCGACCGTCGAGGACACCATCGCCATCCTCCGTGGCCTGAAGGGCCGGTACGAGGCCCACCACAAGGTGCAGATCGCGGACTCGGCGCTGGTCGCCGCCGCGACCCTGTCCGACCGCTACATCACCTCCCGCTTCCTCCCCGACAAGGCGATCGACCTCGTGGACGAGGCCGCCTCCCGGCTCCGCATGGAGATCGACTCGTCCCCCGTCGAGATCGACGAACTCCAGCGCTCCGTCGACCGGTTGAAGATGGAGGAGCTGGCGCTGGAGAAGGAGACCGACCCGGCCTCCGTGGAACGCCTGGAGAAGCTGCGCCGCGACCTCGCCGACAAGGAGGAGGACCTGCGCGGCCTCAACGCCCGCTGGGAGCGCGAGAAGCAGTCCCTGAACCGGGTCGGCGAGCTGAAGGAGAAGCTCGACGCGCTGCGCGGCACCGCCGAACGCGCCCAGCGCGACGGCGACTTCGACACCGCGTCCAAGCTGCTGTACGGCGAGATCCCGCAGCTGGAGAAGGAGCTGGAGGCCGCCTCCGAGGCCGAGGAGGAGACGGCCAAGGACACCATGGTCAAGGACGAGGTCGGTTCCGACGACATCGCCGACGTGGTCGCCGCCTGGACCGGCATCCCGGCCGGCCGCCTGCTGGAGGGCGAGACCCAGAAGCTGCTCCGCATGGAGGACGAACTGGGCCGCCGCCTGATCGGCCAGACCGAGGCCGTACGCGCGGTCTCCGACGCCGTCCGCCGCTCCCGCGCGGGCATCGCCGACCCCGACCGCCCCACCGGCTCCTTCCTCTTCCTCGGCCCGACCGGTGTCGGCAAGACGGAGCTGGCCAAGGCGCTCGCCGACTTCCTCTTCGACGACGAGCGGGCGATGGTCCGCATCGACATGTCCGAGTACGGCGAGAAGCACAGCGTGGCCCGGCTGGTCGGTGCCCCGCCCGGCTACGTCGGCTACGAGGAGGGCGGTCAGCTGACCGAGGCGGTCCGCCGCCGCCCGTACACCGTGGTCCTCCTGGACGAGGTGGAGAAGGCCCACCCCGAGGTCTTCGACATCCTCCTCCAGGTCCTCGACGACGGCCGCCTCACCGACGGGCAGGGCCGCACGGTCGACTTCCGCAACACCATCCTGGTGCTGACGTCGAACCTGGGCAGCCAGTACCTGGTGGACCCGGCGCTCAGCCCTCAGGAGAAGAAGGAGCAGGTCCTGGAGACGGTCCGGAGGTCCTTCAAGCCGGAGTTCCTGAACCGCCTGGACGACCTGGTGGTCTTCTCGGCCCTGGAGAAGGACGAGCTGGCCCGGATCGCCCGGCTCCAGATCGACCGGCTGGCACGGCGTCTCGCCGACCGCCGCCTCGCCCTGGAGGTCACGCCCGAGGCCCTGGCCTGGCTCGCCGAGGAGGGCAACGACCCGGCGTACGGCGCCCGCCCGCTGCGCCGCCTGGTCCAGACCGCCATCGGCGACCGCCTGGCCAAGGAGATCCTCTCCGGCGAGGTCAAGGACGGCGACACGATCCGCGTCGACGCCTTCGGAGAGGGCCTCCTGGTGGGCCCGACGACCACCGAAGGCGCGGCCGGAGAGGCCGGCCGGGGCACCGGAAAGACGCTCTGAGCTGAATTCCGCCAACGGGAGGTGAACCCGCCGGGGCGGGGGTTGCCTCCCCCCTCCCCGGATGGGGGAGGATGGCGGGATCCGTATGAAGGGAAAATCACGGTGAGCATCGACCCGTCCTCGATTCCGAACTTCGGGGGCCAGCCCGAGCCGCAGCCCCAAGGACCGGCGGGCCCCGTCGTCCCGGATCAGGATCTTGTGAAGCAGCTCCTCGACCAGATGGAGCTCAAGTACGTCGTCGACGACGAGGGCGACCTCGCGGCGCCGTGGGAGCAGTTCCGTACGTACTTCATGTTCCGCGGTGAGGACGAGCAGGCGGTCTTCTCGGTGCGGACGTTCTACGACCGGCCGCACAAGATCGACGAGAAGCCGCAGCTCCTGGAGTCCATCGACGACTGGAACCGGCGGACCCTGTGGCCCAAGGTCTACACCCACACCCACGACGACGGCACCGTCCGTCTCATCGGTGAGGCGCAGATGCTGATCGGCACCGGCGTCGACATCAACCACTTCGTCTCGTCCACGGTCAGCTGGGTGCGTGCCGCCATCGAGTTCGACAAGTGGCTCGTCGAGCAGCTCGGCCTGGAAGAGGACGTCAACGAGGCCGAGAAGCCGGAAGACGGCGACGAGTAAGCAGGAGACCTACAGCGGTGTGTGCGCGTACACGACGAGGTACGCGCCGTAGCCGAACGAGAGCCCGGCCAGGGTCGTGACCACCACCGTCGCGTGCCAGGGCCGGGCTCTCGCCGTGCGTACCAGCGCCCGTGCCAGGGGCAGCAGCAGCGGGAAGGCCGGGAGCAGGAAGCGCGGCTTCGACTCGAAGAAGCCCGAGCCGCCGAGCGTGATCAGGAGCAGGACGGCGGTGTAGGCGAGGAGGGGCAGCGGCGGGCGGTCCAGGGCCAGCAGGGCGTACAGGAGCACCGCCGCCGCCACGATCAGCAGGGCCATCGAGAAGACGAAGCGGTTGCCGTGCAGGAGCAGCTCGCGGGCGAAGCGCAGGGAGCCCCGGCCCAGGTCGAAGCGCGAGCCCCACAGACGCTGCACGTCGAAGTAGCCGCCCAGTGGGTCGCCGGTGCGGCCGCCCACCCACAGCACGTAGGCCGCCCATCCGACCGGGGCGAGCGCCGCGCCCGTCCACAGCCTGTGGGTGACCCGGCCGCGGCGGCGGTGGAGCTCGCAGCCGGCGGCGACGAGCACGGCCGCGGCGACCGCGAAGCCGTTGGGCCGGGACAGACCGGCGAGGGCGGCCAGCGCGCCCGCCCACAGCCAGTTGCCGGCCAGGACCGCGTACAGGGACCAGGCGGCGAACGCGGTCAGCACCGGCTCCGTGTACGCCATCGACAGCACCACGGAGTGCGGGAGCAGGGCCCACAGCAGGACCAGCGTGGTGCCCACCGCGCGGCCGTGCAGCCGGGTGCCCACCGCGTAGACGCCGGCCGCGGCGACGGCCGCCGCGGTCCAGGAGACCAGCAGCGCGGCCCCCGCCCCGCTGAGCGGGGTGAGCGCCGTGAGGGTGCGGATCAGCGCCGGGTAGAGCGGGAAGAACGCCAGGTCGCTGTGGACGACGCCGGGCCCGAAGTGCAGGGTGCGGCCGTAGCCGTGGGCGGCGATGCCCAGGTACCAGGCCGAGTCCCAGGACCGGCCGAGGAGGGTCAGCGGATGTCCGCCGGCCGCCCACGCCACCAGCGCGAGCACGGCCATACCGGTGAGCCGGACCGCCGCGAACAGTCCCACGGCGACCCCGCCGGCCGTGACGAGGGACAGCCGGGTGCCGGGCCGCTGGGCGACGGGTGGGGCGAGGGCGGTGCTGACGTGGCTCACATTCGCACCCTGCCGGGGGATCGCGGTGATGTGCGAGAAATGTGCGCCCGATGGGGTAGCGGCCCCCCTTCCGGACGGCTGCTAGCGTCCGGGTGCGTGGACCAGGGCGTGGACCAGGGCGTGGACCAGGGCGGGGACCAGGGCGGGGACGAGGGTGTGGACGACAGAGTGAACGACAGCGCGGACGACGGCGTGTACGTGGGCAACGCGGGCAAGGACGCGGCACTGGACCGGGGGTGGCTCCTCGGCCATTTCAAGGACCCGGGCGATCCGCGGCACAGCGAGGCCGTGGAGATCAAATGGGGGGTGCACCCCCGCGGCGAGGAGCGGGCGCGGTGGGTGGAGGGCGAGGAGCGCACCGCCCTCCTGGTGCTCGTCAGCGGCCGCTTCCGCGTCGAGCTCCCCGGCCGCAGCGTGGTGCTGGCGGAGCAGGGCGACTACGTCGTGTGGGGGCGGGGGACGGACCACTCCTGGTACGCGGAGGAGGACTCGGTGCTCCTGACGGTCCGGTGGCCGTCCGTACCGGGCTACGCGGTCCCGGACGCCACCGCGTAGCTCAGCCGGGTGCCTGAGGTCGGTGGAGCGGCAGTCGCTCCACCGGGTCGTGCAGTTCCGCGGCAGCAGTCGCGCCGACCGGTGGATCGCCGCGGTTCACCGGTCAGCTCTCGTAGTGGTAGCGGCACTGTGCGATCAGGACGGCGTCCTCGGTGGCCTTGTAGATCAGTCTGTGCTCGTCGTTGATGCGGCGCGACCAGTAGCCCTGGAATCCGTGCTTGAGCGGTTCCGGTTTACCGATCCCCTCGTTGCCGTTCCGGGCGATGTCCGCGATGAGCGTGTTGATGCGCTTCAGGATCTTCCGGTCCTGTGACTGCCACCCCAGGTAGTCCTCCCAGGCACGGGAGGAGAAGGTGATCTTCAACTCGGGGCCCTCATTCGTCGGTCGCCAGCTCGCGTACGGTGCCGCCGCCGTTCTCCAGCTCGTCGATGGAGGCGAGCAGGCGCCGGGCGTTCGCCGGGCTTCGCAGCAGGTACGCGGTCTCCTTCAGGGACTCGTAGTCCTCAAGGGAGACGATGACGACCGGCTCGTGTCCGGCCCGGGTGATGACGACCTCCTCGCGGTCGTCGGTGACGGAGTTGAGCACCTCGGCGTACCGCGCTCGGGACTCGGAATACGTCATGGTCTTCACGATCAGCCCTCCTTCGGCGTACAAGAAATTGTACGTCTCGCTCTGTGGTGCGACAAGCGCATCGACGTCACCGGCAACGGCAGGTGCGCCGAGAAGGGACCTGGGGTCGCCGACGCGGTGGCCGTCGCGAAGACGAGCAGGATCTCGTCGTACCGGCGCCCCAGAGAAACCTGTGGCCGCTGTTATCCTCAACTCGCCGCATGCGGGGGGAAGTTCGGGGCGGATATGTCGCGGCAGCATCGACACACGCCTTTTCGACCGTCGGCCTCCGTCATGCCTCTTTCCGCCGGAAGCCCCCAGGAGGCGACGATGGCTCGTCGTACCACCGCCCGCGGCATCGTCGCCGCGCTGGCAGTCCTCACCGTTGTCGCCGGTCCCGGTCCGCTCGTCGGCACGGCCGATGCGGGCGACGGCACCGGAAGCACCGCGCTCGCGACCGAGAAGGTCTTCCAGTCCGACCGTTACCGGCCCCGCGCCGACGGCACACGTCCTGGACCGCGGTGACCTCACCTCCCCCGGGACGACGGTGACGCTGCCCGGCACCGAGGGCACCCCGTCGGTCGGTATCACCGGGGGCTGGCTGGTGGTGGCCCGTACCGTGCCGTCGGACCCCTCCAATCTGGCCGACGAGTCCGGCGAGCAGCTCATGGCCGTCCCCGTCACGGGCGGCGCCCCGGTCACGCTGCTCCGGCACGCCAACAGCTCCGTCGTACCCGCCCCCGACGGCAGCCTGCTGGTCGTCGGCGGCACCGACGCCGGGCACTGGGCGGTACGCCGGGTCACCGGCACGGGCGCGGACACCCCGGTACCGACCGGACTGACCGCCGTACCGCCGATGGCGGCGAAGATCACGCGGCTGTCGCTGGAGAACGGCACCCTGGCCACCGACGAGGCCGACACCAGCTTCATGGGTGCGTACTACACCCGGCCGGTCGCCGCGGACGGTACACCCGGCACCCGGACCTGGCGGAAATGGGACGGCCTCGGTTCGGGGCCGTACGCCACCGGGGACGGCCGCGCGGTGACGTTCACCGCCGACGCCGACCCGGTCGGCTCGTACGTCCAGTCCGTCGACAGCGACGACCAGGCCGGCTTCTTCTACCTGCCCTCGGCCTCCGGTACCTTCCTCGACGTCACCGGCCGCTACGCGGTCGTCAACGGTTCCTCCCCCAGCAGACAGTACGTCGGCGACCTCGGTGTCCAGACCGACCTGCAGCCCGTCCTCACCCGCTCCGTCACAGCCGCCTCCGTCTGGGGGACCGGCCTGTGGACGCCGGGTTCCGGCAACGGTGTCGTCACCGCCAGGAACCTGAAGACCGGCGCGATCGACGCCACCGTCAGCACCGGCGCGCCGTGCGTCCCCAAGGAGCTCCAGGTGGTGAGCCGCTGGATCTACTGGTCCTGCGGGACGGGCGGGACGGCCGGCGTCTGGGACCGTACGGCGAAGAAGAACATCCCCGTCCCCTCCGGCCAGGTCCAACTCGGCGACGGATACCTCGTCCGGCAGGACACGACGGCCGGGACGCTCCTCCTCACCGACTTCGCCGACGGCACCGCGGCCACCCGTGAGATAGCCGACCTCCCGGCAGCCACCTCCGGCGGGCGCGGGACGACCTGGACCGTGGACAAGTTCGGCGGGCCCGTCGTACACGTCGGGCATCGCTCCACGGTCTACGACATCTGAGCACTCCTGACATCGGCAGGCGCCAGGCCGACCGGAGTGAGAGGGGAGACCGTGCCGCAGGAAGGCGACGTGCGGTTCAGGTCCACGGAGGAGCCCAGACCGTACGGCTGTTACGCGGCCAGCGACTTGAGCCTGGATGCCGCCTCCTCCAGCACACTTGTCCGCTTGCAGAAAGCAAATCGAACAAAGGGCGCGCCTTGCTCGCGGTGGTCGTAGAAGACCGCGTTGGGGATCGCGACCACCCCGCAGCGCTCCGGCAGTGCACGGCAGAAGGTGAAACCGTCGCTCTCACCGAGCGGCCGGATGTCGGTGGTGATGAAGTACGTACCGGCCGGGCGGAAGACCTTGAAGCCCGCCCGCTCCAAGCCGCCCGCGAGCAGGTCCCGCTTGGCCTGCATGTCCGCGCGGAAGTCCGCGAAGTACGAGTCGGGCAGGCCCAGGGCCTCGGCCACGGCGTACTGGAAGGGCCCGGAGGAGACGTACGTCAGGAACTGCTTGGCCGAGCGGACCGCCGCGACCAGCTCCGGCGTCGACGTCACCCAGCCGACCTTCCAGCCGGTGAAGGAGAAGGTCTTGCCGGCCGACCCGATGGTGACCGTGCGTCCGCGCATGCCGGGGAGGGTGGCGAGGGGGATGTGTTCCGCCTCGTCGTAGACCAGGTGCTCGTACACCTCGTCCGTGACCACCAGCAGGTCCCGCTCCACCGCCAGTTCGGCGATCGCGGTCAGCTCGGCGCGGGTGAGGACCGTGCCGGTCGGGTTGTGCGGGGTGTTGACCAGCAGGAGCCGGGTGCGCGGGGTGACGGCGGCGCGCAGTTCGTCGAGGTCGAGGCGGAACGCGCCGCCGTCCGGGCGCAGCGTGACCGGCACCCGGGTGCCGCCGGCCATCGCGATGCAGGCCGCGTAGGAGTCGTAGTACGGCTCCAGGGCGACGACCTCGTCACCGGGCTCCACGAGGGCCAGCAGGGCGGCGGCGATCGCCTCCGTCGCGCCCGCCGTGACGAGCACCGCGGCGTCCGGGTCGTACGACAGCCCGTACCGGCGTTCCTGGTGCGCGGCGATCGCGGTGCGCAGCTCGGGGACGCCGGGGCCCGGCGGGTACTGGTTGCCGCGCCCCTCGCGCAGCGCGCGCACGGCGGCCTCCCTGACCTCCTCGGGGCCGTCGGTGTCCGGGAAGCCCTGCCCCAGGTTGATGGACCCGGTGCGCAGCGCCAGCGCGGACATCTCGGCGAAGATCGTGGTCCCGAACTCGGCGAGCCGGCGGTTCAGGAGCGGGCGTTCACTGGAGGTCATGCCGGTCATCCTGCGCCCAAGCTCTGGAGTTCCTCAACTCTGCTTTGGCCGGTGAGGCGGCCGGGCATCCCAGGTTCACGCCGCGCTCCCGCGGCGGCCGGGGCGCCCACGGGGGGTCGTCCCAAGGGGGAAGAAAGCAGGTGACGCCATGGGCACCGTAGTCATCGTGGTGATGGCCGCGATCGTCTGTCTGGCGATCGTCCGGTCGGCGATCCGCAGGGGCGGGTCGGGCAAGGGGTCGGCGGTCGGCGGGGGCGGGTCCTCCGCGTACGACGGCTCGCGCAGCTGGTGGGCGGGGGACAGCGGGTCGGGGGACAGCGGGTCGTCCTCGTCGTCGCACGGCGGGCACAGCGGTGGGCACAGCGGTGGGCACGGGGGCCATTCCTGCGGGGGCGGTCACTCCTCGTGCGGCGGTGGGTCCTCGTGCGGCGGCGGGTCCTCGTGCGGTGGCGGCTGCGGCGGAGGCAACTGACGGGGGAGCGGGAACAGGGAGGGAAACGGGGGACCGGGGCGTCCGGCGGGAGGGCGGGGGAGCTCTCCGCGGGCGCCCCTGCGCGCGCCGGGCGGAATACGGCGCACGACATGGCTGAACAGTTGAGCTGTGGAGCCCTCTGAGGGATGGAAACCCCACGAAGTTGGGTAAAAACGCTGTGGCAGCGCCACAGTTCATGATTCCCTCTAAATCACCAAAGCAGCGCCTCGGGCGTCCTGACGACACCCCTTCCCCGGCTGGGCCGGCCGGGCCGATCTCCCGGTGTCGACCGAGGTGCGCCGGACCACACTCCCCGTCTTTTGCGTGTTAGCGGAGCCGATCCATGCTCACGACCCTGAACACCTCCTACACCGATACGCGCGCGGCCGACCTCGCCTGGGCCCTGGGGCGTGAGCCGCTGCCCGCCCTGGCCACCCTCGACCTGGAACTGACGGGGGCGAAGCTGCAGCTGAGACTGCTCGGCGCGTCCCACCAGGTGCTCCTGGAGGAGCAGCGGGGCGGCTGTTCGGAGACGGTGGCGTGCATCCCGGGGTCCAGCACCCCCCTGCCGCTCGGGGTCGCCAAGCGCATCGGCGACTGGGAGTACGAGTTCGCGGCCCGCGTCGAGGTGCTGTCACCCGGCTCCTTCGCCGGGCGCGCCCAGGAACTGCTCGCCCTCGTCTCCGAGCACCCGCACGGCCTCGCCGGGGTCTTCCCGGGCAGCCCGCACGCCTTCACCGCGATGCTGGCCCAGCGGTACGAGGGGCAGGTGCACTGGCGGACCTGGCACGCCTACCCGCAGGACGGCCAGCTGGTGGCGACCCGGACCAGGGTCGGCGTCCGGGCTCCGGTGCCGCAGTCCATCGGTCGATGACATAAACCAACTGCGCGTCAAAGAACGATAGTTCCACACGTGTGGGTGACGAAGCGTACTGAGCGAGTGACGTAACGTCGCAGAGTGATCGAACCGCACGCACCCGCCCCTCCCGGCGCACCGCCGCCCTGGGGCACCCCTGCGCCGCTGCCCGTGCGGCCGGGGACGGGCCGCCTGCTGGTGCTGGCGTGCGTCTTCGTCTGCGCGGCCTGCGGGCTGGTGTACGAACTCGAACTCGTCGCCCTCGCCTCCTACTTGATCGGCGACTCGGTCACCCAGGCCTCCGTCGTGCTGTCCGTCATGGTCTTCGCGATGGGGATCGGCTCGCTCGGCGCGAAGCGGCTGCGCTGGCACGCGGCGGCCGGGTTCGCCGCGGTGGAGGCCGCGCTGGCGCTGGTCGGCGGGTGCAGCGCCATGGCGTTGTACGCCGTCTTCGCCTGGACCGGCGGCTGGGGCGGGCTGTGGGCCGCCGGACCGCGCTGCCTGCTGGTCGCCTTCTCCCTCGCCATCGGGCTGCTCATCGGCGCCGAGGTGCCGCTGCTGATGGAGCTCATCCAGCGGATCCGCCGGCAGGACGCGGGCGGCGCGGTGGCCGACCTGTTCGCGGCGGACTACGTCGGCGCGCTGGTCGGCGGCCTCGCCTTCCCGTTCCTGCTGCTGCCGGTGCTCGGCCAGTTGACGGGCACCCTGCTCACCGGCACGGTCAACGTGGTGGCCGGGGCCTCCCTGGTCCTCGGCCTGTTCCGCCGCGACCTGTCCCGGCGGGCCCGCTGGACCCTGGTCGTCGCCAACCTCACCGTCCTCGGTGTCCTCGCCTCCGCCGCCGTACTCGTCGACGACTTCGAACGGGCCGCACGGCACGCCGTCTACGGCGACGACGTCCGGGTCGCCCTCCAGACGGATGTCCAGGAGATCGTCCTCGCCGGGGGCACCCACGGACGGCCCCTCGACCTCTTCCTCGACGGCCGGCTCCGAGTCGGCGGCCGGGACGAACGCCGGTACCACGAAGCGCTCGTCCACCCGGCGATGAGCGGCCGGCACGCGCGCGTGCTGATCCTCGGCGGCGGCGACGGCATGGCCGCCCGTGAGGTGCTCCGCGAACCCGGCGTCCGGAGGGTCGACGTGGTGGAACTCGACGCCGGGCTGATCCGCCTGGCCCGCCAGGACCCCGCCCTCGCCGCGCTCAACGGCCACGTCTACGACGACCCCCGCGTCCACGTGTCCACCGCCGACGCCTTCCGCTGGCTGCGCGAGACACCGCGCTACGGCTACGACGTAGTCATCGCCGATCTGCCCGATCCCGGCATCACCGCCAGCGCCAAGCTGTACTCCGAGGAGTTCTACGGCCTGGCCCGCCGCGTCCTCGCCCCCGGCGGACGGCTGGTCGTGCACGCCGGTCCGGTGCAGGCGCGCCCCCGCACCTTCTGGACGGTCGCCGCCACCATGCGGGCCGCGGGCCTCGCCCCGGCCCCCTACCGCGTCCTCGGCCACGACGCCGGCTTCACCCCGGGCCCCGACCGCTCCGCCGGCGAGTCCAGGGCCCCGCACGACTGGGGTTTCCTCCTGGCCACGACCGACGGCCGGGAACCCGCCCTACGGCTGCCCCCCGACGCCCCCCCACTACGAACCCTGACCCGACGCTCCCTGACCCACGCCGCCCTACGAACCCCGACGACAGCCTTCCCGGCTTCCACACTGGTGGATCCACGGTATTGAGCGACGGGGTGCTGGGCCCGGTGTGCTGGGGTGGGCGGTGGTGGCGCCCGAGTGCTGGATGCGTGGTCCGTGGGAGGGTTCCGTCAACGTGGCGTCGGCTGCCCCGGCAGCGCGCCGTGCGTCGGGGAGGGTACGGGGGGCCGACTCCTGGGTACGCTCAGACGCCATGGAGCACCAGGTGTACGTACCGGCCCCGAGCGCCCGGCTCAGGGAGGCGCTGGCCGACCCCGCGCGGGTCGCCCGGGCGGTCCCCGGCCTCCAGCAGGACGCGGGCGCCGCCCCCGGCACCGGCCGCCTCAAGGTCCGCTTCGGCGGCCACTCGATCACCTACCGGGGTGCCCTGCGCGTCACCCCCCACGACGACGGTTCCTACGCGGTCGACGGCGACGCCACCGAGGCGCGCGGCACCGGCACGGTGAAGCTGGCGCTCACCCTGCGCCTCGCGGACGCGGAGCAGGGCTGCGAGGTCACGGTGACCGGCACCGCCTCCGCCGGCGGCCGGGCCGCGGAACTGCCCGCGGAGGCGGTGGAGTCGGCGGCGACGAGGCTGCTGAGCCGCTTCGTGGAGGGGCTGGGGGAGGCCGGACCCGAAGCCCCGGCCGGACCGGCGCCGTCCGTCTTCGAGACGGAGGTCCCGCCCCCGTCCCTGGCTCCCGAAGCCCCAGAACCGGGGGAGCCGGTGGAGGTGCCCATCGAGGAACCTCTCCCCGAGATCTTCGCCGAGGCGGCCCACGCCCGCCGGACGATGATCGGCCGCAGCGCGGAGGAGGTCGACCACGCACCCCCCAGAGGGCGGTACGCGCCGGTCCCGGCCCCGCAGACGGTGGCGGCGAACTCGGCACTGCGCTGGGCGGCCCCGGCGGCGGCACTGGCGCTGGCCTCGGCGATCGTGGTGACGAGGGCACTGCGCAGACGCCGGTGAGCCACGTCGTCCCGAAAGGGGCGCAGCCCCACTCACCCGCAGCCGAAACGCGGCCCCCGTCCCCCAGTAGTGTCATCCCGTGAGTAACGAAGACATCACGCTGACCGCAGGCGACGCGGAAGTCCGCCTCCACCCCCGCAACGGCGGCCGCATCGCCGGCCTCAGGATCGGCTCCCTGGAGCTCCTCCGCCAAGGCGACCGCTTCGGCTGCTTCCCGATGGTCCCCTGGTGCGGCCGGATCCGGGACGGCCGCTTCCTCGACGGCGCCACCCCCGTCCAGATGCCCCTCAACTCCCCGCCCCACGCCATCCACGGCACCGCCCGCGACGGCGCCTGGCGCACCGCGCGCGTCTCGGCGGACGAGGCCGTGATCACGTACGAACTCGTCGCCCCCTGGCCGCACCCCGCCCGCGTCACCCACGCCGTGCAGCTCACCGAGGACTCGCTGACGCTGACGATGGGCGTCGAGACGTACGACAACTCCTTCCCGGCGCAGATCGGCTGGCATCCCTGGTTCAACCGGAACCTCGGCGGCCAGGACGCCCAGGTCGACTTCGCCCCCGCCTGGCAGGAGGAGCGCGGCGACGACCACCTGCCCACCGGCAACCGCATCGACCCGAAGCCCGGCCCCTGGGACGACTGCTTCGGCATGCCCGACGGCGTCGACGTCACCCTCACCTGGCCGGGGCAGCTGGCGCTGAAGGTCGCCTCCCGGGAGCAGTGGGTCGTCGTCTACGACGAGCAGGAGGCCGCCGTGTGCGTGGAACCGCAGACCGGCCCGCCGAACGGGTTGAACACCCAGCCGCGCCTGGTCACCCCGCTGGAGCCGCTGGAAGCCACGACCACCTGGAGCTGGACGCGCCTCTAAGCTGTTCGGCATGACGGATGTACGTGCTGAGCTGCTGGAACAGATCAAGAACAAGGCCGTGGTGCACGGCAGGGTGACCCTGTCGTCGGGCCTGGAGGCGGACTACTACGTCGACCTGCGCCGCGTCACCCTCGACGGCGAGGCCGCCCCGCTGGTCGGCCAGGTGCTGCTGGACCTGACCGCGGACCTGGAGTTCGACGCCGTCGGCGGTCTGACCATGGGCGCCGACCCGGTCGCCGCGAGCATGCTGCACGCGGCGGCGGCCCGCGGCCGCAGGCTCGACGCCTTCGTCGTACGCAAGGCGGCGAAGGCGCACGGCATGCAGCGCAGGGTGGAGGGGCCGGACATCAAGGGGCGGCGGGTGCTGGTCGTCGAGGACACCTCCACCACCGGCGGCTCCCCGCTCACCGCCGTGGAGGCCGTGCGGGAGGCCGGCGCCGAGGTCGTCGCCGTGGCCACCATCGTCGACCGCGCCACCGGCGCCGACGAGAAGATCCGCGCGGGCGCGGGCGTGCCGTACCTCTTCGCCTTCTCGAAGGACGAACTGGGACTGGACTGACACGCCGGTTGACGAGTGGGATTGACCCGGATTTGACCGGCGCCGGGAGCATCGGTTCAGGTCTGGAAAGATGGGGCCGACGATGACGTCGCCCCCACACAGGTCTAGGTCAGGGCCGTAGAGAAACAGCATTACCCGACCCGCACACCCAAGGAGCGGACAGATGCCCATCGCAACCCCCGAGGTCTACAACGAGATGCTCGACCGGGCGAAGGCAGGCAAGTTCGCCTACCCGGCCATCAACGTCACCTCGACCCAGACCCTGCACGCGGCGCTGCGCGGCTTCGCGGAGGCGGAGAGCGACGGCATCGTCCAGATCTCGACCGGCGGCGCGGAGTTCCTGGGCGGCCAGTACAAGAAGGACATGGTCTCCGGCTCGGTCGCGCTCGCCGAGTTCGCGCACATCGTCGCCGAGAAGTACCCCGTCAACATCGCGCTGCACACCGACCACTGCCCGAAGGACAAGCTCGACGGGTACGTACGCCCGCTGCTCGCGATCTCCGAGGAGCGTGTGAAGAGCGGCCGCAACCCGCTCTTCCAGTCGCACATGTGGGACGGCTCGGCCGAGACCCTCGCCGACAACCTCGCGATCGCGCAGGAGCTGCTCGAGCAGGCCCGCCGCGCCAACATCATCCTCGAGGTCGAGATCACCCCGACCGGTGGCGAGGAGGACGGCGTCTCCCACGAGATCAACGACTCCCTGTACACCACGGTCGACGACGCGATCCGTACGGCCGAGGCGCTCGGTCTCGGCGAGAAGGGCCGCTACCTGCTCGCCGCCTCCTTCGGCAACGTGCACGGCGTCTACAAGCCGGGCAACGTCGTGCTCCGCCCCGACCTGCTCAAGGAGCTGAGCGACGGCGTGGCCGCGAAGTTCGGCAAGCAGTCGCCGTTCGACTTCGTCTTCCACGGCGGTTCCGGCTCCACCGAGCAGGAGATCCTGACCGCGCTGGAGAACGGCGTCGTGAAGATGAACCTCGACACCGACACCCAGTACGCCTTCACCCGCCCGGTCGCCGACCACATGTTCAAGAACTACGACGGCGTCCTGAAGGTCGACGGCGAGGTCGGCTCCAAGAAGACCTACGACCCGCGCACCTGGGGCAAGCTGGCCGAGGCGGGCATGGCCGCCCGGGTCGTCGAGGCCACGCAGAACCTGCGCTCCGCGGGCAACAAGATCAAGTAAAGCCGTAGCGCGCACATCACGGTCCGGACCCGGCGTCCGTCGGCATCTGCCGACTGCTGGCCGACCTCACCGAGCCGTGAC
>NZ_JBEYFC010000185.1:0-15717 GCF_040634175.1 Streptomyces sp. NPDC007162 | reverse complement strand
GGCACGGCAGGTGCCCGAAGCCCCCGCCTTCGTCAGTTCGACACCGACGCCCCTGCCCAGTTCGTCGGCCATTCGCCGGGCGCCCTTGTACGGGGTCGCCGGATCCCCGGTGTTGCCGACCGGCAGGATCGGGGCCGCGCCCGGTGCGCTCACCTCCGGGGTGTCGTACTGCCTGGCCACCGGCCAGTCGTGGCACCAGCCGGCCGTGTCCCAGCCTGGGTGGTCCCCGAAGACCGGAGAGATCTTCTCGAACCGTCGCCCTCCTCGGCCGCCCTGAGCGCGCTGGTCGGCGTCGGCCAGCTGTCCTTCCCACAATGGCCCTCCGCAGGTTCCTCGGCCGCGTGGGCGCGACCAGCCACGACGGGCCGCGGGCGCCTCACGCACACACGGCGCCCGCCTTCGGCACCGTCCCCTCCAGCAGATAGCCGTTCACCGTCGACTGCACGCACCTGTTCTTGCTGTCGTACGCCCCGTGCCCCTGCCCCTTGTACGTCAGCTCGACCCCGACCCCCTTGCCGAGCGCCTCGACCATCTTGTTCGCGCCCTCGTACGGCGTGGCCGGATCCCCCGTGTTGCCCACGACCAGGACCGGCGCCGACCCGGGCGCGCTCACGTCGGGGTGGTCGGCGGCGCCCGGCACCGCCCAGCCGGTGCAGCTGACCATGCCCCAGGCGAGGTAGTCGCCGAACAGCGGGGAGGCGGCACGGAACTCGGGCAGCTTCTGCTGGACGTAGTCGGCGGTGTACCGGGGCTTCTCGTCGGCGCAGTTGATGGCGATGTTCGCCGCCGTGATGTTGCTGTACTCGCCGTTCTGGCTCCGGCCGTTCATCGAGTCGGACAGCAGCATCAGGACCTTCCCGTCGCCGTCGTAGGCCTCCTCCAGGCCCTCGGTGAGGTACTCCCAGAAATCCTTGGAGTAGAGGGACTGGGCGATGCCGTTGGTGGCGGCGGTCTGGGTCAGCATGCGGGGCAGGATGCCGGGGATCGGTTTGCGGTCGAGGTCCGCGAGAAGTCTGGCGATACGGTTCTTCACGTCCTGCGGGGTGTCGCCGATCGGGCACGGCGTCTTCTTCGAGGTGCAGTCCTCGGCGAAGTTGTCGAGCGCGAGCTGGAAGCCCCTGGCCTGCCCGAGCGAGCTCTGTTCCGGGTTCTGGGTGGGATCCACGACGGCGTCCAGAACGGCCCGGCCGACGTTCTTCGGGAACAGGTGGGCGTAGACACCGCCGAGTTCGGTGCCGTACGAGATGCCGAAGTAGTGCAGCTGTCTGTCGCCCAGGACCTGGCGCATGAGGTCCATGTCGCGGGCCGCGTCGGTGGTGCGCACGTGCGGCAGGATCGTCCTGGAGTTCTTCTCGCAGGCGCCGTTGAACTGCTGGGTGCGCTTGATCAGTTGGGTGCGTTCGGCGCTGGTGTCGGGTGTCGCGTCCTGCTGGAAGTAGTCGTCGAGCTGGGCGTCGTTCTCGCACTCGACGGGGTCGCTGCGACCGACTCCGCGCGGGTCGAAGCTGACGAGGTCGTAGCGGGTGCGCAGGGCCGCGTAGTCCTCGCCGAACGCCGGCAGGGTGGTCACTCCGCTGCCGCCCGGGCCGCCGAAGTTGAAGATCAGGGAGCCGATCCGGTGGCTCGGGTCGCCGCTGGCCCTGGCACGGATCAACGCGAGCCCGATGGTGCCGCCCTTCGGCTTCGACCAGTCCAGCGGCGCCTTCATGGTGGCGCACTGCCAGGTGGCGCCGCCCGGCAGCGGAGACGGCGCGCCGCCGCCGCCCTCGGCCTCGTCGGGGGCCGGGCACGCCTTCCAGTCCAGTTTCTGTGCCGTCAGGTCCCCGTCCCCGGATCCGCCGCCACTGCACCCGGTCGGCACGAAGGCCAGCGCCAGGGCGGTGGTCAGGGCGGCGAGACGGATCCGGATGGGCTTCGGCATACCTCCATCCTGGGCTCGCACCCGACCACGCGCGCGGGGCGCGAGCCGTACGAGGTACGACGCGTCGGGTACGAGGCGTACGAGGCGGGGCTCCTAGAGCGCGCCCTTGCGTGTGAGGTGGTTGAAGGCCAGCCAGCCCGGCAGGACCGGCAGCCACAGGGTCAGCAGCCGGTACAGCAGGACGGCGGGGGCCGCGACCTCCTTGGGGAGGCCGACGGCGATCAGGCCGACGGTCAGCGTCGCCTCGACCGCACCGACGCCGCCCGGGGTGGGCGCCGCGGAGCCGAGCGCGTTTCCGGCGAGGAAGACGACGGCGACGCTGGCGATGCTCAGTGAGGTCGACTGGTCGCCGAACGCGCGGATGGAGGCGTCCAGGCACATCACGAAGCACGCGGTCAGCAGCAGCATGCCGCCGATGCCGGTGACGAGCTTCTGCGGCCGCTGGAGCACGTCCAGCATGCGCGGCACGACACCCGCGAAGAGCGACCGCACGCGCGTGACGACGAACTTCCGCAAGAAGGGCACCGACGTCGCCACGAGAACCAGTACCGCGACCGTCAGCAGGCCCGCGATGACCGTGCGGGACGGCGACAGGGAGGGCGTCTTCTCGGTGCCGGTCAGATAGCCGAAGGACAGCAGCATCAGGATGTGGCAGCCGAGCCCGAACAGCTGGGAGGCGCCGACGCTCGCCACCGCGCCCCCGGGGCGCACGCCGGCCCGCTGCAGGAAGCGGGTGTTGAGGGCGACACCACCGACGGCGGCGGGCGCCACGATCTTCACGAAGGAACCGGCGACCTGCGCCGCCACGGCCCGTACGAACGGCACCCGCTCGGGCACGAACCCGAGCAGGGCCATCGCGGCGGCGACGTAGCTGAGCGCGGAGAACGCCACCGCGGCGATCACCCAGCCCCACTGGGCCTGTGCGAACAGGGTGTTGAACTCGATGTGGGTGAGCTGCGTGAGCAGGTAGTACGCGCCGATCGCACCGGCCATGAAGCTGATCAGGGTGCGCGGCCGCACCCGCTCGAGGCGGGCGGGCTCGACCGGTGCCTGCGGCCTGATCCGCAGCACCTGGTGCCGGATCTGGGTGAGCAGGTCCTCCTCGCGGGCCTCCTCCAGCGCGTCGTCCAGAGCCCGCTTCTCGGCCCGCTGCTCGGCGCGCACCGTCTTCTTGTCGGGCTTCCCGGCCTCGTCCGCGCGGGCCTGCTTGGCCTGCCGGGACGCCTCCAGGACCGCGTCGCGCTCCCGCTGGGCGCGCTCCCTGGCCAGCCGGCGCAGCGTCGCGCGCGTGGAGCGGGTGAGCGCGATCGGCTGGAGCATCGGCAGACAGTCGGCCACGGCGTCGGGCCCGAGAACGCCGACCGCCGAGGCCACCGCCCGCTCGGCGCCCACCCGCAGGCCGAGGGTGGTGACCAGCTGGGCGACGTCCATGCGCAGCAACAGCTCACCGGCCGCGATCTCGCCGCCGCGCAGGTCGGTGAGGATCACCTTGCCGGAACGATCCACCAGGATGGCGTCACCCGCGAGCCTGCGGTGCGCGATCCGGCGCGACTGCAGGGCCTGCACCTGATGCCAGGTGCTGCGCAGCAGCTCGTCGGTGATCTCCTCGTCGGCCAGCGAGTCGAGGGTACGGCCGCCGGTGTGCTCGTAGACGAGCATCACGGCGTCCGGACCGAGCTCCGAGGTGGCGATCAGCTTCGGGGCGTTGGCGCCGGCCGCGATCGCCGCGTACGCCAGCAGCGCCTCCTGCTCGAGGGCCTGGCGCAGCGACTGCAGGCTGGAGCGGGTGGCGAAGCCGCGCAGCGTCAGGTTGCGCCACGCGCGGTAGAAGAAGCCCTGGGCCTGCTGTTCCCGGTCGACGACCGTGACGTCCAGCGGCGGGCCGTCCTCCAGGGTGACGAAGTAGCGCCTGCCCCGGTCGCCGTTCTCGGACTCCAGGACCTCCTCGCGGGCCGCGCCGACCGGGTGGAAGCCGACGTGCCGCAGGCCCGCCAGCAGGGTCCGTCCGGTGGGACGGACGTTGGGCGAGCCGACCGCGTACAGCGTGCCGTAGGCGACGGTCCAGCCGATCAGGACGGTGAGGATGATCGAGAACGGTGTGGTGTAGCCGGTGACCAGCATGGAGAACGCGTCGAGCAGCAGTACGATCCACAGGACCGAGCGCCATCTCGGCCGCCGGGACATGCCGACGGCCGTCATGTAGGCGATGACGGGCGCGAGGTAGCCGTGCACCGGGTCGGTCAGCGCGTGGATGTCACCGGGGGAGGGCTGGGTGAGCGCTTCCTGGATCGAGCCCGGGGCGGCCCTGGCGACCCACAGGTCCGTGGCGAGTGTCACTCCGTGGGCGAGGACCGCCGCGAGCACGCCGTCGGCGATGCGCAGCCCGTCCCGCTTGATCAGCCGCTCGATCGCGAACGCGACCGGCACCAGGAGGATCGCGATGCTGGAGGCCAGCCCCGCGAACCGGATCAGCAGGTCCGGCGCCTGGCCGGTGCCCTTGTTGATGTCCTGTTCGAGCCCGGAGGTGGTGCCGTGCGCGAAGGCGGCGATGCCGAGCAGCACGACGACGGCCAGCACCCCGACCATGAGCCGCATCAGGTCGGAAGGACGGTGCACGCGCGCGGGGAGCAGCGGTTCGTCGCCCTCCACCTCGTCGGCGTGTGTCTCGTCGGGCACGTGTTCCGCCTCGTCGGCGTCGGTGTCGGCGACCGTCTCCGGGCGTGCGGGGCCGGGTTCCCCGGCGTCCGGGTGCGCGCCGGCGTCAGGGGTGCCCGCCGCGCCGTCGGAGTGCACGCCCTGCTGCTTGGTCGTCTCTTCTTGATCTCGTATCACCAGTCACCGCCCGCACGATGGTGGCATGCCCCACCGACACACGACGGCATCAGGGTGCAGATGCGGGGGCGCACAGTCTGCCCCAAGCTTCTTCGGAGGGCGAGGCGGAGCCCGGCCATGGACCGCGCCGGTTGTCGGTGGGGTGCGGCAGGATGGAGCGAATGAGCGAGCAGAGCCTTCCCGAGGCCACCCGAGAGGGGTACGCGGACGAGCTGCCCGAGTACGCCGAGCGGGTTCTGGAGGTCGCCGAGCGGATCCCGCCCGGGCACGTGATGACGTACGGGGACGTCGCGGAGTGGCTGGAGGAGGGCGGCCCGCGTCAGGTGGGACGGGTGATGTCCCTCTACGGCAGCGCCGTCCCGTGGTGGCGTGTGGTGCGCTCCGACGGGGTCCTGCTGCCCGGGCACGAGCTCAGCGCACTGGACCACTACCGCGCCGAGGGCACTCCGCTGAAGGCGGCGAGCAGGGCCGCGGAGGGCCATCTGCCGCGGCTCGACATGAGGCGGGCACGGTGGGACGGCGGCGCGGACGCAGAGGCTCACACCTGACAGCTTCCGCCATCCGGGGCCCTCATGGGGAACCCGTGGCCCGTACGAGGGACATCGGGGACGTCCGTGGCATGACGTACGTTCGTGGGGTGCGGGGTGCGTGTGCCGCGGGCGACGCCCGGGGCGGACGGGGCCGCCGGGAAGAATCGGAAGCCCTGCTTCCGTCCGGTGCGCCGGCGTAGCGTCGGCTGCGCGTGTCCCGCTCACCCCGCGCCCACCACCGCGCCCGCGCGACCGCGAGCCAACCAGCACACCCACCAGGACCGGCGAACCACGTGAGCTCCTCTTCCTCCACCACGCGCCTGCCGCACCCCCAGGTGCGTCAGGGGAGCCGTGGCGCTTACCGACTGGTCCGTACCCCGCCGACCGATGTACACCCCCCTCGTCTGGACGCCGCACAGCGCGCCGTGGTTGACCACGACTCCGGCCCGCTGCTCGTCCTCGCCGGCCCCGGCACCGGAAAGACCACCACCCTGGTGGAGTCCGTCGCCGCGCGGATCGCCCGTGGCGCGGATCCCGAGCGGATCCTGGTGCTGACGTTCAGCCGCAAGGCCGCCGTCGAACTGCGCGACCGCATGGCCCTGCGCGTGGGCGCGGCCCGCGCGCCCCGGGCGACCACCTTCCACTCGTACTGCTACGCCCTGGTCCGCGCCCACCAGGACAGCGGCCTGTTCGTGGACCCGCTACGGCTGCTGTCCGGTCCCGAACAGGACGTCACCGTCCGCGAGCTGCTGGCCGGCCAGACCGAGCTGGCACGGCTCGGACTCGACCCCGTGCGCTGGCCCGACGAACTGCGCGCGTGCCTGACCACCCGGGGCTTCGCCGACGAGGTCCGCGCGGTCCTCGCCCGCAGCCGCGAGCTGGGACTGGACCCGGCCGCCCTGGACGCCTTCGCCCGTCGCATCGGCCGCCCCGACTGGCGGGCCGCGGCCGCCTTCCTCGCCGAGTACCTCGACGTCCTCGACCTCCAGGGCGTCCTCGACTACGCCGAACTCGTCCACCGCGCGGTGCTGCTCGCCCACCGCCCGGAGGTGGCCCTGGACCTCGCCGGCCGCTACGACGCCGTGTACGTCGACGAGTACCAGGACACCGACCCGGCCCAGGTGCGCCTGCTGCGGGCCCTGGCCGGCGGCGGACGCACCCTCGTCGCGTTCGGAGACCCGGACCAGTCGATCTACACGTTCCGGGGCGCCGACGTGAACGGCATCCTGGAGTTTCCGCACGCCTTCGCGCGCGTGGACGGCCGTCCCGCGCCGACGGAGGTGCTGCGTACGTCCCGCAGGGCCGGCGCCGGCCTGCTGGCCGCGACCCGCCTGCTGACCCGGCGGATGCCGCTCACCCGGCTGCCCGCCGACAAGGTCCGCGCCCACCGCGAACCGGCCCCCGCGCGGGACGGCGGACACGTCGAGGTCTACACGTACCCGACACCCGGTACCGAACTGGACAACATCGCCGACATCCTCCGGCGCGCGCACCTGGAGGACGGCGTCCGCTGGAGCGACATGGCCGTCCTGGTGCGCGCCGGGTCCACCCTCCCGACGGTCCGCCGCGCCCTCACCGCGGCCGGCGTCCCCCTGGACATCGACGGCGACGACGTTCCGCTACGCCACGAACCCGCGGTGGCGCCCCTGCTGACGGCGCTGCGGGCGGTGGCCGGGGCGGAGGCGGCACACCTCGGTGCGGGCACGGCTTCGAACTCGGTTGCGGACTCCGGCGCGGATGCCGGCGCCGAGGAAGCCCCCTGCTGGCTCGGCACCGAGACCGCGCTCACCCTGCTCACCTCACCCCTCGCCGGCATGGACGCTGCGGACCTGCGCCGCCTCGGCCGGGCCCTGCGGGACGAGGAGCGGGCGTCCGGCAACGCGCTCCCGCCGCCGTCGGACGAACTGCTGGCTCGGGCACTCGCCGAACCCGAGCGCCTGGCCGTCCACGACCCCGGGTACGCGCGCGGCGCGCAGCGGCTCGGCGCGCTGCTCAGGAAGGCCCGGGAGCGTCTCGCGGGCGGCGGTACGGCCGAGGAGGCGCTGTGGGACCTGTGGAACGGCACCCCCTGGCCCTCGCGCCTGGAGCGCACCGCCCGGCGCGGCGGCGCGGCCGGCCGCAACGCCGACCGTGACCTGGACGCCGTGTGCGCCCTGTTCGCCACCGCGGCCCGCGCGGAGGAGCGCAGCGGCGGCCGGGGCGCGCTGAACTTCCTGGCGGAGATCGAGGCCGAGGACATCGCCGCCGACACCCTGGCCGGCCGCGCGGTACGGCCCGACGCCGTACGTCTGATGACCGCGCACCGCGCCAAGGGACTGGAATGGCGGCTGGTCGTCGTGGCCGGCGTCCAGGAGGGGCTCTGGCCCGACCTGCGCCGCCGCGGCTCCCTCCTGGAAGCCGACCGCATCGGCCGCGACGGACTCGCCGAACCCCTCACCCCGGGCGCGCTGCTCGCCGAGGAGCGCCGGCTCTTCTACGTGGCCGCCACGCGCGCGCGGGAGCGTCTCGTCGTCACCGCCGTCAAAGCCCCCGCCGACGACGGCGACCAGCCCTCCCGATTCCTCACCGAGCTGGGCGTCGAACCCCAGGACGTCACCGGACGGCCGCGCCGCCCGCTCTCCGTGGCCGCCCTCGTCGCCGAACTGCGCGCGACCACCGTCGACCCGCGCGCGTCCGACGCCCTGCGCGAGGCGGCCGCCCACCGCCTGGCCAGGCTGGCCGCGCTCGCCGACGAGGACGGCCGCCCTCTGGTGCCGGCCGCGCACCCCGACCGCTGGTGGGGCATGTTCGAGCCGACCGAGAGCAAGGTGCCGCTGCGCGACCGCGACCAGCCCGTGGTCCTCTCCGGCAGCGCCCTCGACCAGCTCGCCAACACCTGCAGCCTGCAGTGGTTCCTGGGCCGTGAGGTGAAGGCCGACGCACCCGCCACCACGGCCCAGGGCTTCGGCAACGTCGTGCACGTCCTCGCCGACGAGGTCGCCTCCGGCCGTACCCCCGCCGACCTGGCCGTCCTCATGGAGCGCCTGGAGTCGGTGTGGAACGCGCTCGCCTTCGACGCGCCCTGGAAGTCGGCCCAGGAGAAGGACAACGCGCGCGTGGCGCTCGAACGCTTCCTGAAGTGGCACGTCCTGGACCGCGCCGGACGTACCCCGGTCGCCAGCGAGCAGGACTTCGACGTCACCCTGGGCGCGGGCGACTACGAGGTGCGCATCCGCGGCCAGATGGACCGCGTGGAGACCGACGGCGAGGGCCGCGCGTACGTCGTCGACTTCAAGACCGGCAAGCAGGCGCCCAGCTCGGCCGAGGTGGCCCGGCACCCCCAGCTCGCCGTCTACCAGCTCGCGGTCCGCGAGGGAGCCGTCGACGAGGCCTTCGACGGCGTACGGCCCGAGCCGGGCGGCGCCGAACTGGTCCACCTCCGGCAGGGCGCCGCCCGGCGCGACGGCGGTGAGACGCTGCCCAAGGTGCAGGCGCAGGACCCGCTGGAGGGGGAGTGGGTCGGCGAACTGCTGGCCACCGCGGCCGGGAAGGTCCTCGACGAGCGGTTCACCCCGACCACCGGCCAGCACTGCACCCACTGCGCCTTCCGGGCCTCGTGCAGCGCCCGGCCGGAAGGGCGGCACGTGGTGGAGTGAGCACTCCGTCCCGTTTGTCAGTGCCCACCGCTAGCCTCTTTCCTTGTGCCCGCACGTATCACCGACCCCGAGCAGCTCAAAGAGCTCCTCGGCATCCCCTTCACCCCGGAGCAGACGGCCTGCATCACCGCGCCGCCCGCCCCGCAGGTGATCGTCGCGGGAGCCGGGTCGGGCAAGACGACGGTGATGGCGGCCCGTGTGGTCTGGCTGGTCGGCACCGGCCAGGTCGCCCCCGAACAGGTCCTCGGCCTGACCTTCACCAACAAGGCGGCCGGTGAGCTCGCCGAACGCGTCCGCAAGGCGCTCGTCCTGGCCGGGGTCACGGATCCCGACGCCATCGACCCGGACGACCCGCCCGGCGAGCCGGTCATCTCGACGTACCACGCCTTCGCGGGCCGCCTGCTGACCGACCACGGTCTGCGCATCGGCCTCGAGCCCACCTCGCGGCTGCTCGCCGACGCCACCCGCTACCAGCTGGCCGCGCGGGTGCTGCGCGAGGCCCCGGGCCCCTACCCGGCCCTCACCCGCTCCTTCGCCGACCTGGTCAGCGACCTGCTCACCCTCGACTCCGAACTCTCCGAACACCTCGTGGGCCCCGAGGCACTGCGCACCTGGGACGCCGGGCTGCTGCACACCCTGACCGGCGTCAAGCTCGGCAACGCCGACCTGCGCAAGGTGCCCGAGGCAGCCGCCGCGCGCCGTGAACTGGCCGGACTCGTCCTGCGGTACCGGGCCGCCAAGCGCGAGCGTGACCTGCTCGACTTCGGCGACCAGATCGCGCTCTCCGCGTCGCTCGCCGAGATCCCCGAGGTGGGCCGGGTGCTGCGCGAGGAGTTCCGGGTCGTGCTCCTCGACGAGTACCAGGACACCTCGGTCGCCCAACGCGTGCTTCTGGCAGGACTGTTCGGCGGCGGCACCGGCCACCCCGTGACCGCGGTCGGCGACCCCTGCCAGGCCATCTACGGCTGGCGCGGCGCCTCCGTCGCCAACCTGGACGACTTCCCCGAGCACTTCGCGCACGCCGACGGCCGGCCCGCCACCCGCCAGGCACTCAGCGAGAACCGCCGCAGCGGCGGCCGTCTCCTGGACCTCGCCAACGGCCTCGCCGAGCCCCTGCGCGCCCTGCACGCGGGCGTGGAGGCCCTGCGCCCGGCCCCCGGCGCCGAACGCGACGGTTCGGTCCGCTGCGCCCTGCTGCGCACCCACGCCGAGGAGATGGACTGGATCGCCGACTCGGTCGCCCATCTCGTCCGCACGGGCACCGCGCCCGGCGAGATCGCGGTGCTGTGCCGTACGGCGACCGACTTCGCCCAGATCCAGGGCGCCCTCGTGGCGCGCGACGTCCCCGTCGAGGTGGTCGGCCTCTCCGGGCTGCTGCACCTGCCCGAAGTGGCCGACCTCGTCGCCGTCTGCGAAGTGCTCCAGGACCCCGGGGCCAACGCCTCCCTGGTCCGGCTGCTGACCGGCCCGCGCTGGCGCGTCGGGCCCCGCGACCTCGCCCTCCTCGGCCGCCGTGCCCGGCTGCTGGTGGCGCACGCGCGCGTGGGCGACGCGGACGACCCGGACCGCCGGCTCGCCGAGGCGGTCGAAGGGGTCGACCCCGCCGAGGTGATATCGCTCGCGGACGCCCTGGACACCTTCCTGGAGCTGCCGATCGACACCGGGCGGACGGGGCATGAGGACGACGGGCTGCCGTTCTCGCCGGACGCGCGCGTGCGCTTCGCCCGGCTCGCCGCCGAACTGCGCGAGCTGCGCCGCGCCCTGTCCGATCCGCTGATGGACGTCCTGCACCGCGTCCTGGCGGTCACCGGCCTCGAGGTCGAGCTGTCGGCGTCCCCGCACGCGCTGGCCGCCCGCCGCCGCGAGACCCTGTCCAACTTCCTGGACGTCGCCGCCTCCTTCGCGGCCGGCGACCAGGAGGCGACGCTGCTCGCCTTCCTGGGCTTCCTGCGCACCGCCGCCCAGTACGAGAAGGGCCTGGACAACGCCCTGCCCGGCGGTGAGAACACCGTCAAGGTGCTCACCGCGCACAAGTCCAAGGGCCTGGAGTGGGACGTCGTCGCCGTCCCCGGACTGGTGCAGGGCACCTTCCCGAGCAGTCAGGGCCGGGAGAAGTGGACCGCCCAGGCCAAGGTGCTCCCGCACGCCCTGCGCGGCGACACCGACACCCTGCCCGACGTCGAGAGCTGGGACTCGCGGGGCATGAAGGCCTTCCACGAGGCCATGAAGGACCACCAGCACACCGAGGAACTCCGCCTCGGCTACGTCACCTTCACCCGCCCCCGCTCCCTGCTCGTCGGCTCCGGCCACTGGTGGGGCCCCAGCCAGAAGAAACAGCGCGGCCCCTCGGACTTCCTCCAGGCCCTCTACGACCACTGCGCCGCCGGGTACGGCGAGATCGAGGCCTGGGCCGACGAACCCGAGGAGGACGAGGAGAACCCGGCACTGCACACGGCGAGTGCCGACCAGGTGTGGCCGTTGCCCCTGGACGAGGGCGCCCTGGCCCGCCGCCGCGCGGCTGCCGAGACCGTGCTCGCCCACCTGGACACGCTCACGACGGCCGGAACCCACGGCGGCCGGCCCGTCGACCACGATCCCACCACCCACGAGGACCCCGACTGGCCCCCGCCCCCCGAGGAGGACGAGCCGGGCCCCTACGACGACGAACCGGACCCCTACGAGGACTTCCCGGACGGTGACCTCCCCGACCCCGAGAGGATCTCCGCCGACTGGGACTCGCTGAGCACCGACCGTCCCACGGTCCCCCACCAGGCCACCTCCGCCGAGCACACACCCCCGCGCGCCCCCGGGTCCGGCCGCACCCCCCGCAGTCACCTCACCCCCGAGGAGGCCCGAGCCGTCGCCTCCTGGGACCGCGACCTCGACGCGCTCGCCGGTGAGCTGCTGCGCGCCCGCCGGAGCGTCACCGACGTGCCGTTGCCGGCCGCGCTCTCCGCCACCCAGCTGATGCGGCTCGCCGAGGACCCGGACGGGCTCGCACAGGAACTCGCCCGCCCCATGCCACGCCCTCCGCAACCGGCCGCACGCCGGGGCACCCGGTTCCACGCCTGGGTCGAGGCGCGTTTCGAAGAGCTCACCCTGCCCATGCTGGAGCCCGACGAGCTGCCCGGCGGCGACGCCGAGATCGCCGACGAACGCGACCTCGAAGCCCTCAAGGAGGCCTTCGAACGCACCGAGTACGCCCACCGCACGCCCTACCGGGTGGAAGCCCCCTTCCAGCTCGCTCTCGCGGGCCGGGTCGTACGGGGCCGGATCGACGCCGTCTACCGGACCGGCAGCGGTGACCAGGTGTCGTACGAGATCGTGGACTGGAAGACGAGCCGTAACCGGCCCGCCGACCCGTTGCAGTTGGCGATCTACCGGGTCGGGTGGGCGGAGCAGCAGGGTGTGCCGCCCGAGTCGGTCACGGTCGCGTTCGTGCACGTGCGCACCGGCGAGGTGGAGCGGCCGGAGGGGCTGCCGGACCGCGCCGCCCTGGAAGAGCTGATCATCGGGCAAGCCGAGTGTGACGAACCGCCCGCCGAGGATGTCCGTCCGGGCCGATAGGCTCGTGACCATGAGCCAGACCCCGGACAGCGCCGTCCGTACGTACATCGAGCAGCACCGCGTTGCCTTCCTCGACGACCTCGCCGAATGGCTGCGCATCCCCTCCGTGTCGGCCCAGCCCGGCCACGGCCCCGATGTGCGCCGCAGTGCCGACTGGCTCGCCGCCAAGCTGACGGAGACCGGCTTCCCGACCGCCGAGGTATGGCAGACACCGGGCGCCCCCGCCGTCTTCGCCGAGTGGCCCGCGGGCGACCCCGAAGCCCCCACCGTCCTCGTCTACGGCCATCACGACGTACAGCCCGCGGCCCGGGAGGACGGCTGGGACAGCGAGCCCTTCGAGCCGGTCGTCCGGGAGAACCGCCTCTACGCGCGCGGGGCGGCCGACGACAAGGGCCAGGTGTTCTTCCACACGCTCGGCGTCCGCGCCCATCTCGCCGCCACCGGGCGCACCGCCCCCGCGGTCAACCTGAAACTGCTGGTCGAGGGCGAGGAGGAGTCCGGTTCCCCGCACTTCCGCGCCCTGGTCGAGGAGCACGCCGAGCGGCTCGCGGCCGACGCCGTGATCGTCTCCGACACCGGCATGTGGTCCGAGGACACCCCCACGGTGTGCACCGGCATGCGCGGCCTCGCCGAGTGCCAGATCGTGCTGCACGGCCCCGACCAGGACATCCACTCCGGTGCCTTCGGCGGTGCCGTGCCCAACCCGGCCACCGTCGCCGCCCGCCTGGTCGCCGCCCTGCACGACGAGCACGCGCGCGTGGCGATCCCCGGCTTCTACGACGGCATCGTGGAGCTGAGCGACCGCGAGCGGCGGCTCTGGGCCGAGCTGCCCTTCGACGAGGAGAGCTGGCTGCGCGAGGCGCATTCGTACGCCACCGAGGGCGAGGCCGGTTACACCACTCTTGAGCGCGTCTGGGCCCGTCCCACCGCCGAGGTGAACGGCATCGGCGGCGGTTACCAGGGTGCCGGGAGCAAGACGATCGTGCCGTCCTCGGCCATGCTGAAGCTGTCGTTCCGGCTGGTCGCGGGGCAGGATCCGGACCACATCGAGAAGATCGTCCGTGCCTGGGCCGAGGAGCGGATCCCCGCCGGTGTCCGGGCCGAGACCACCTTCCTGCCGGCCACCCGCCCCTGTCTGACCCCGCTCGACCACCCCGGTCTCCAGTCACTGGCCCGGGCCATGGGAAGGGCCTTCGAAGGACCGGTCCGGTTCACCCGTTCGGGTGGCTCGGGACCGGCGGCGGACCTCCAGGACGTCCTCGGCGCACCCGTCCTCTTCCTGGGCATCTCCGTCCCCTCCGACGGCTGGCACGCCCCGAACGAGAAGGTCGAGCTGGACCTCCTCCTCAAGGGTGTCGAGACCAGCGCCTACCTCTGGGGCGACCTCGCGGAGAACTGGCGCCGTGCCCCCTGAGCCGCCGGCGCCGTCCGGAGCGGCACCGCGCGCGGGGCACACTGGAGGGGCCGCCCCGCCCGACCCCGCCCGACCCGGTTCCCTCCCGCCCTTCGTACCGCCGAACCACCCGCTGAGACATCCGCTGCACTGGGGGAGTTGGAAGCACCCGTGACCACCTGGACCGACCACACCGCCGACCGACCCATCTCGCTCACCGCCCCGAGCGGCATCGACCGCGCCGCCCACCACCGGCTCGACGAGGCCTGGCTCGCGGCGGCGTGGAGCCACCCCGACACCCGCTGCTTCGTGGTCTCCGGCGGTCAGGTCCTCATCGACGAGACGCCCGACGGCCGCACCGAACTCGTCATGACCCCCTCCTTCGAGGCACCCCTCACCGAGGCACACCGCTACTTCCTGGGCACGGACGAGGACGGCGTCAGCTACTTCGCCCTGCAGAAGGACGCGTTGCCCGGCCGCATCGACCAGTCCGCGCGCCCGGCCGGCCTGCGCGAGGCCGGGCTGCTGCTCTCGCCCCGCGACACGGGCCTGATGGTGCACGCGGTCGGGCTGGAGAACTGGCAGCGCACCCACCGCTTCTGCTCCCGCTGCGGCGAGCGCACGGCCATCGCCGCCGCCGGCCACATCCGCCGCTGCCCCGCCTGCGGCGCCGAGCACTACCCCCGCACCGACCCCGCCGTGATCATGGCCGTCACCGACGAGGACGACCGTCTCCTGCTCGGCCGCCAGGTCCACTGGCCCGAGGGCCGCTTCTCCACGCTCGCCGGTTTCGTCGAGCCCGGCGAGTCCATCGAGCAGGCGGTGCGCCGCGAGGTCTTCGAAGAGGTCGGGGTCACCGTCGGCCCCGTCGAGTACGTCGCCAGCCAGCCCTGGCCGTTCCCGTCCAGCCTCATGCTCGGCTTCATGGCCCGCGCGACCTCCACGGAGATCGACGTGGACGGTGACGAGATCCACGAGGCCCGCTGGTTCTCCCGCGACGAACTGGGTGCCGCATTCGACTCCGGCGAGGTCCTGCCGCCGTACGGCATCTCCATCGCGGCCCGCCTGATCGAGATGTGGTACGGCAAGCCGCTGCCGACGAGGAGCTTCGTCTGAGCCGGCGGACGCGATGACGACCGACACCTACTGGAACCACAACGTCCAGTACCACTCCGTGGTGCTGGACGCGGTACCGGCCGGCTGCCGCACCGCCCTGGACGTCGGCTGCGGCGACGGGCTGCTGGCCGCCGCGCTGGCGACCAGGGCGGAATCGGTGACCGGCGTGGACCGGTCGGCGGAGATGATCCGGCTGGCCGGCAAGCGGGAGGCCCGGAACGTCACCTTCCTGGCGGGCGACTACCGCGACGGCTCCCTCCTCGACGAGCGCGGCTACGACTTCGTCAGCGCGGTCGCCGTCATCCACCACGTCCCCTTCGACGACGCGATCGACCGGCTGGTGCGGCTGCTCGCCCCCGGCGGCCGGCTGGTCGTCGTGGGCCTGGCGCACGACCGCACCCTCCTGGACCGGGCGATCAGCGTCTGCGCGGTCCCCGTGCACCTGCTGGCCGCGCGTCGGCACGGCGGCGAGCGGAGCCCGGCCGGCATGCCCGTCGAGGACCCGATCATGAACTGGCGGGAGGTCCGGCGGGCCACCGCCCACCTGCTGCCGGGCCGCCGGTACCGGCGCCGGCTGCTGTGGCGCTACACCCTGGTCTGGGACAAGCCACCCCGAACACGCGAAGGCGGTCGTGCACCGCGCCGGCGGCATCCCCGCCCTCCTCGGCGAACTGCACCGCGGCGGCCTCCTCAACGAGGACGTGCACTCCGTCCACAGCCCCT
>NZ_JBEYFC010000184.1:0-15763 GCF_040634175.1 Streptomyces sp. NPDC007162 | reverse complement strand
ACCTCCCGGGCGTCCTCACCTGCCGGTGAGGTGGGCGGGTTGTAGACGGTGTGCATCTCCACGGTCGGGTCTGAGAACTTGCCGACCATGATCCCGTTGCCGGCGATGTCGTGGACGAGGTTGCCCGTCACGGTGCTGTCGTGCACACCGTGGGACAGGTCGAGGGCCGTGGCCCCCATCTGCGTGAAGGTGTTCCCGGTGAAGGAGACACGGTCGGCGTCCGCTGCCTGGACCCCGGCCGGCGGGCGGCCCACGTACTGGTGGTTGGAGGAGTCGGCGGAGATGTTGTAGTTGCCGCCCTGGCCGTTGAGGTAGCCGTTGTCGGTCGCTTCCATCCAGGTGGTCCCGGTGAAGGTGATCCCCGAGAAGCGCAGGTCATGGACGGGACTGTCGAGGCTGGTGCCCTTGATGTCGAAGAGCGTCTTGATCGTGGGCGCCTGCACGGAGGCCGTGGACATGTCCTCGCCGGGGCGGGGCTTGTAGTAGACGGTCTGCGCGGCCGTGTCGACGTAGAACTCGCCCGGTTCGTTGAGGAACTCGTGGGCGTTCTCGAAGTGCAGGGGAGAGCCGTCGGAGAGCTGGGGCCAGGGACGCGGGAAGAGGATGCCCGCCTCGTGGTCCTGGATCGACACGTCGGCGGTGCCGTTGGCGGAGCTGAACGACTTCAGCCGCAGGTAGCTCTCGCCCCACTGCGTTTCCAGCATCATCTCGACCTGGCTGAGGTGGTCCCAGTTGGAGACCTGAGAGCTGAGCACCTTCAGCAGCTTGTTGGGCTTGTCGCTGCCCTGGAGCTGGAAGTCCGTGCCGACGTCGGGGAAGCGGGCCCGGGTGGCGCGGACCCCGTTGACGTACAGCTGGCGGAAGTTGAGGCTGCCCACGGACGCCTTGTACTCGCCGTTGGTCGACGCGGTCCACCCGGTGATCGCCTTGCCGCCGGTGATGACGGGCGTCTCCCCGTTGTAGGCCTGGTAGACGACCGTGTGGCCGTTCGTGCCCGAGTCGCTGGTGCCGAAGGTGACGGGGGCCGTGAGGGAGTAGGTGCCGCCGCGCAGGTTCACGACGATGTCGTCGGACATGTTCGCGTTGACGGCCCGGACCGCGGCCTGGGCGGCCTGTACGGTCCTGAAGGCTGCGGCAGTGCTGGTTCCCGAGTTGCTGTCGCTGCCGTTGACCGGGTCGACGTAGAAGTTCGTCGTCGCCGCGTAGGCAGGTTGGGCAGGCAGTACGGCTGCGAAGACGACGGCCGCCGCTGCGAGCGCCTTCACTGCTCCCGCTCCGATGCGTAGGGGTCTCATCTGTGGTGTTCCTCCTCCGAACCCCGCTACTTATAAGTGGCATTTATCGATGTAAGAGGGCAACCGCGTCAAGGTGATAGGCATACTTATTTTTCTCGGCCGCAACACTGTCGACACAAGGAATCGCCAGGGCCTCGCCACGCGGAGCTCGATCGTCGCAGCTAGAGCGATTACTGACCCTCAATCAAAGGTCACTGACCGGTGTGCGATGCGCCAAGCCTGGCGAGTCAACCTCAGTAAATGAGTACTACTTATCGCACGATCCTGTTTCGCGTTGTCGACCCCGCACGGCATGCTGCCGCCCCACCCCGGGCCCCTCACCGCCACGACCGGTCTCCACGCCGACCTCGGGCTGACCATGGCCGTCGGCTTCCGACACACTTGTCGCGCAGTTCACCGGCACCGCGCACCCGGCCAGGGAAGCGGTGTCCGCGGGGCCCGGCGCGCAGCTGATGCTGCTGCGTACCCTCGCCGAGACCGCCCTGGACGCGGCCATCCCCCTCATCGGCACGGAACGCTCCGGCGACGAGGCGCGGGCGTCCCTGACGGACAGTCTGAAGTCCATCGCCGCGGTGAGCCCGGCGCGGGTTCGTACGCGTTCGTGCCGTGGGTGTGGTCTGCGGTGGTGGCTCTCGCCGCGGGAGGGATCGGGTCAGGTCGGCGGGGCGGAGGTGTGCCCTTCTCCGGCGACGGGGGCAAGGCCGTAGAACGCGCCGGCGGTGCCGGCCAGGAGGGCGTGGACATCGCCCTCGCTCCAGCCGGTGAGCAGTTCGTCCACGGTGGCGGCCCACCGGTTCCAGCCGCCCGCCAGGTTGGCGACGGGCCAGTCGGAGCCGAACATCAGCCGGTCGGGGCCGAAGGCGGAGAGCAGCACGTCCCAGACGGGGCGGATGTCAGCGGTGGTCCAGTGGGTGTGGTCGGCCTCGGTGATCAGCCCCGAGACCTTGCACACCACCTGCGGGTGCGCGGCCAGTTGCCGTATCCGGCGTTCCCAGTCGGCGATGTCCTGTCGGGCGATGTCCGGCTTGCCCGCGTGGTCGAGCACTTGGGGCAGGTCGGGGAAGCGTTCCGCGAGCCGGATCGCCTGATCGAGCTGGTGGTCGCGCACCAGCACGTCGTAGCGCAGTCCGCGGTCCCGGGCCGCCCCCAATCCGCGTTCCACGTCGGGGCGTTGCAGCCAGTTGGGGTCCGTCTCGCCCTGGACGAGGTGCCGCAGGGAGCGCAGGTACCGGCCGCCCGGACCGGCGATCAGTTGGTCGAGCACGTCTCCGATGGCCGGGGAGGTCAGGTCGGCCCAGCCGACCACGGCCCGGATCAGCGGCTCCTGTTCGGCGAGTGCCAGCAGGTCCTCGGTCTCGGCGACCTCCGCGACGCACTGGACGACCACCGTGCTGTGCAGCTGTCGGCCCGCGATGGGGTGAGTGGCGGTGGTGCGCAGGTCCTCGGGGGTGAAGGTGCGGCGGATCGACGCCACGTCGGGGTCGTCGAGCCAGGGTTGCGGACGGCGGGAGAGGTCCCACAGGTGGTGGTGGGCGTCGACGAGCACGGGTGTGTTCACGGGCTGATCCAAGTCGGGTCGGGCGGGCGTGGGCCGGGTCAGGCGGTGGCGTCGTCGCCGGGCGGGTCGAGGTGCCAGATCTCGGGGAGTTCGCTCCACTGGCGGCCCTCGCCCCGGTCGGGCCAGGGCTCCTGGCACGGGTCGGTGAGCTTCCACCAGCGCTGGGTCTCGGGGTCGGCCTCGATGGACGCCATGTCCGCCTCGAAGTCCTCGCCGTGGTACTCCAGGTAGGCGAACAGCACGTCACCGTGGAGGAAGATGCTGTAGTTGCGGATGTTCGCCCGGTGCAGGGCGGCTTCGACACCGGGCCACACGGCGGAGTGGAGCCTGAGGTACTCCTCGCGGTGCTCGGGGCGGAGCCTGATGGTCTGGGCGATGCGCTTCATGCCGATTCCCCTGTCGTGTCGGTGGAGTTGGGACCGTCGGCCACCGTGTCGAACGGCGTGCGGTAGCTGGGAGTACGGGTGCGCAGCGCCAGCCGCAGCGTGAGCCGGATGCGCGTCGAAGCAGGCAGACGGACCGTCAGGAAAGGTCCATCGCAAGGGAGTTGTTCTTCGGAGACCACCGGCTCGGTGTGGCCGTAGTCGTACATGTCCCCGATCCAGCCGTCGTCCGCGCAGGTCGTGTACCGGACGCCGGTGATGGTGTGCTCGGCGAACGCGCCCGCCTGGACGACGACCGTCCGGTCGGTGCCGGGGGAGAGGTTGACCAGTTCGACGGTGGTCGCCTCGGGGTCGATGGAGGTGACCAGGGCGGCGACGTCCGCGGGCAGGCCCGCCCGGCGGGCGTCGGCGTCGTGGTAGCGCAGCCGTGCCTGCTGCAGACCGCCCTGGTACATCACCTGAGGGCCACCCCAGGTCAGCTGCACCAGGGCCTCGGTGGCGACGGGGTTGCACTGTTGCCAGACGTGGATGTCGGCTTCGGGCACGTCCAGGTCGCGGTAACGGTCGATGCGCCGCAACCGGTGGCGGACCTGGGCCTGGGCGGTCGCGAGGATCCGTTCCGGGTAGCCGGGGTCGTCGCCGGCGAGGAAGGCGAACCACGCCTTCTCGTGACCGGACTCCTCCTTGGCCCGGAACGGCCGCACGGTGCGCCAGTCGATGCCGTCGGCCTCGCGCAGCCGTTCCAGCCGGGCGCGGTCGGCCTGAGAGGAGGTGTGGTGCCAGAGGGCCACCGGCACCGGGGGTGTTGCCGGGTTGTAGTCGAACCAGCCGGAGTCGTTGTGGCGGAACGGAAGGTGCACCGTGGGCGTGTGACGGTCCGGACCGAGTTCCACCGCCCACTTGGAGGGCAGGCTGGAGTCGGCCTCCGTGTGGGGCATGACCTTGCCGCGCTCGATGAGGGCGTCGAGTGACGTCGCGACCATGGACAGGTAGTCGTCGTCCCCGGTGGCCGTCGCCGCCGCCAGTGCCGCCACGCAGGCCGCGTGACCCACGCTGTGCCAGCCGTGCGGCCAGGACCAGCCGTAGTGGCCGCCGTACCAGCGCCCCTCCAGCAAGCTGCCGACGACCCCGTCCGGGCCGACGTTGTCCGGGATCAGGCCGCCCTGTTCCCGGGTGCGCTCGCGCCAGGCGCCCACGTACTCGACGATCCAGTCCCGGTAGCGCTCCTCGCCCGACAGGATCCAGGCGTTGAGGACGAGGCCGGCCGCGGCGAGGTTGACCGCGGTGTCGCCGACGCCCATCCGGTCCCGCATCTGGTCGCCCAGCCGCGGGTCCGCCGACAGCGGGAAGGAGCCGTCGGCGGCTTCGGGCAGCCAGTCGAGGGGGAAACCGTAGGTCTCCGCCTCCTTCAGCAGCCAGGGATACACGTCGCCGTCGAACAGGCCGGTGCGCCCGGGGTCGCTGCCGTTGTGCGGGCGGGTGATGACGCGGTGCTCGGGGTCGTAGTTGCCCTTGGCGGGGTCGACGTACAACTCGGCGAAGCGCAGCGCGCGTTCGGCCCAGCGGTCGGGTGCGGCCATGCACAGGAAGTAGAGCAGGAGCAGGCTCTCGCCCTGGTGGAACCAGTCGTAGCCGCGCTCGAACTCGTCGCGCAGCATGTCCAGTTCGGTCAGCTGCCTGGTCACGCCCTCCCAGTGCCGCTCGCTGGCGGGCAGCAGGTCGTCGGCGCCGCCGAGGAGGTAGAGCTGGGGCCAGTTGAAGAAGACCTCGTAGAAGTCGTCCACACCGTCGCGGCTGGTGAGTGGGCTGTGGTAGTTCAGCCGGCCGTCGGGGCCGGTGAAGGCGTCTTCGAAGCGGCGCCAGGCGTGGTCGAGCAGGTCGAAGAGCGCGCGCTGGGCCACGGCCCAGCCGGGGGGTTCGAGCAATGGCACCGCGGCTTGGATCTCGGGGAACTCGGCGGCGGTGGGTCTGTCGTCGCCGGAGGCGTGGGGGTGGGGGCTGAAGGGCATGAGAGCGGTCACTCCTTGGTGGCGCCGGCGAGCATTCCGCTGACCAGGAAGCGCTGGGCGAAGAGGAACACGACCAGCACCGGTGTGATGGCCACCAGCGTCGCCAGTGCCAGTTGCGGGCGTTGGATCGCGAGGTCGCCGACGGTCGGGTTGAACGACGGCACATTGCTGAGCAGGCTGCCGACGCCCACCTGGACGGGCATCTGGTCGCTCTCGGGGAGCATCACATACGGCAGGAAGTAGTTCGTCCAGTTGGCGACGAAGCTGAAGAACCCGACCAGCGCGATGACGGGGGTCGCCAGCGGCAGGGCCACATGACGGAAGACGCCGAACTCGGAGCAGCCGTCCATCCGTGCGGCGGCCAGCAGGTCCCTGGGCACGGCGGTGGTGAAGTAGATGTACGTCAGGTACACCCCGAACGGGTAGAACGAGTACGGCAGGATGATCGACCACATGGTGCCGATCAGGTGCACCGCGTTGATCTCCAGGAACAGCGGCACCACCAGCGTGGCGTTCGGCATCAGCATCACGACCAGGGTCGCGATCAGCAGCGCGCGCCGGCCGCGGAACTCGGTCATCGCCAGCGCGTACCCGGCCGGTACCGCCAGGCAGAGCGTGATGACCAGCGAGATCGCGGCGTAGACGGCGGAGTTGCGCAGCCAGACCAGGATGGCGTCGTCCTGGAAGGCGGTGAGCGCGTGCCAGTTGGCCGACAGCGCGTGCCAGGACCCGAAGGACAGCGGGTTGTCGTGGACCAGCTGCTGGTCGGTCTTGGTCGCCGCGAGCAGCAGCCACAGCACGGGCAGGACGAAGAACACCACGAACACGGTGAGCACCGAGCCCGCCAGCAGCCGTGACGTCACGTGCCGCGGCGGACGGCGGCGCGGCCGTGGTTCCCCGTGCCGGCTTCTGACATCGCCTTTGGTGTGAGAAGCGGCGGCCGGACGGGTGGACCGCGTGTCAGTCGGCATCGAAGAACCCCGATCGTGCGACGAAGACACCGGCGACCGACACGCTGACGACCAGGAGCTCCACCGAGACCGCGGCAGCGCCGTTGATGTTGTTCATCTGGAAGGCAAAGTCGTACGTCAGCTGGTTGAGCGAGTAGTCGCGCCCGGCCACGCCGGTGCTGGCGAGGGAGAGCAGCTGCGGCTCGACGAAGAGCTGCGCGCCGCCCGCGAAGGCCAGGATCACCATGTAGACGATCCACTTGCGGAGCATGGGGATCTGCACCCGCCAGGCGGTCTGCCAGCCGTTCGCGCCGTCGATGCGCGCGGCTTCCATCACGTCCTTGGGGATGTTGTTGAGGGCGCCGTACATGACGACGATCCAGCCGCCCGCGCCGGTCCAGAACGCGATGATCGTGAACAGCAGCGCCAGGTTTCCCGGGGCGATGACCTCGCCGAAGGTGTGGAAGCCCAGCGCCCCCAGCAGGGAGCTGACCGGGCTGACCGTCGGGTCGAGCATGAACAGCCACACCAGCACGCTCGCCGCGCCGGCGAGGGCGCCGGGGATGTAGTAGAGGAAGCGCAGTGCCTGACTGAGCGGCCCGGAGGACAGCTTGTGCAGGAGGAGCGCCAGGACCACCACGAACACCACGAGGGACAGGAGCCAGAAGACCAGGTACAGGGCCACGTGGCCCAGGGAGTCGACGAAGCGGAAGTCCTGTGCCGTGGTGACGAAGTTGGAGAGGCCGGTGAAGGCGCCTCCGGCGTCGGTGAACGCGAAGTAGATCGCGTAACAGGTCGGAAGGACGCCGAAGGCGATCAGCAGCAGTAGGTAGCCGGCGACGAATGCCACGCCGGCCCGGCTCTGCCGGGAGGTGCCGCGAGGGCGCCCCCGGACAGAGCCGGCCGAGGAGTGGGCGACGGTCACTTGGCGACCTTGTATCCGTCGGCCTGGGCGTACTTGACGATCGAGTCCTGCCAGGCGGGCAGCATCGATTCGATGGTCTTGCCCTGCGTCAGAGCGGGCTTGACGGTGGCGGCCCAGACCGCCTCCTGGCTGAACTGGCCCGAGCCCCAGTCGGACCACACCTGCGAGGAGGCGTCCTTGAGAGCGGTGAGGTCGCCGTTGAAGTACCCGGAGGCGGCCTGCGCCTTGAGCCAGTTCTCGGCGGCGGGCGCGTACGCCGGGAAGCCGGGGGCCTTCTCGCCCTGGTAGGCGTTGTCGGTGGTGACCCACTTCAGGAAGTCGGTGGCCGCCTTGATGTGGCTGGAGTGCTTGGACAGCAGCCAGGTGCCGCCGCCGACGTTGCCGGTGGACGGCGAGGTGTCGCCCTGCCACTGCGGGATGGGGGCCACCGCTATCTGCTTGGCCGGGGTCTTGAGGCCGTCCTTGAAGACCGCGCCGCCGTACCACGCCGGGCCGGGCATGAGCAGGACCTTGTCGGCCTCGTTCTTGGCGAAGTCGGTGCTGAAGACGCCGCTGATGGACATGGACTTGTTCTTGATCAGTACGTCCAGCAGCTTGGCCATCTTGGTGCAGGCCTCGCTGGTGGTGTTGACCGACACGGACTTGGGGCCGGTGATGTGGTTGGCGCCGCACTTGCTCGCCCACAGGTAGATCTCGGGGGTGAAGGAGTCTCCCGCGTCGCCCACGAGGTAGCCGGGGTGCTCCTTGGCGACCTTCTCGCCGAGCGCCTGGTACTCCTCCCAGGTCGTCGGCACCGAGTAGCCGAACTTCTTCAGCAGCGGCGCGTCGTACCACAGCACCGCCTGGGAGAGGTCGTTGCGCAGGCAGTAGAGGGTCCCGTCGACCGTGCAGACGTCGTTGGCGCCCTTGGCGAACCCGCCGAGCGTCGCGTCCGGGATCAGACCCTTGTTCAGCGGCGCCGCGAAGCCCGCGTCGACGGCCCAGCTCGCCTCGTTGTTCTGGGAGCTGAAGACTACGTCCGGCCAGCCCTTGCCCGTGCGGTTGAAGAGCTGGACCTTCGTCTGGAGGTAGTTGGACCCGTTGGCGTCGCCGTCGTAGCTGACGATGTCCATCTTCACGCCCGGGTGCAGCGCCTGGTACTGCTTCGCGGCGTCCATGCGGGTCGCGTCCACCCACACGGTCAACGCCCCGCCGTTCTGCGCGGCCTGGGCGAACCCGTCCTTGTCGGTCGTACCGCCGGTGCCGCCACCGCCGCCGCAGGCGGCCACGGTGAGCAGCACGGTGGCGGCACATCCGGCCAGCAGCGCGGTACGCCTCCCGTTGGTCCCTGTCTCCTGGTTGGCCGATGGCTTGTAGACGGACATGAGCGACTCCACTGGGTGTGCGTGAGGCTGCTGACGGCTCTGTCGGTACCGCCGCGGAAGAAATTAGCCGCCATATCAGAGGGCGAGTCAAGGGGTATGTACGGCTTTTCGGGAGGCGGAGTGCGCGCGAGATCAGTTCCTTCAGATCCTGAGAATACGCAAATATGCACGTAGTGGTCGATTCTTGTATCGATATGCGACCAGGTGTGTGAGAAGATGAGTACTACTTATATGTGCCTGGGGTACGATGAGCTCGGCTCCAAGGCCGATCGGTCGCCGTCGTCGCAGTCACCCGGAGGCAGGACACATGAAGGACACGCCCGCCGTGGCGGCAGTGCTGAACGGATCGGACGAGCGACGGAACTACCGCCCCGGATACGAGGTCGTGGCGGAGCGGATCCTCGAGTTCATCGCCGAGTCGCGCCTGGTCCCCGGAGACCGGATGCCCACGGAGAACGACCTGGCCCAGCAGTTGGGCACCAGCCGGGCGGTGGTCCGGGAAGCCGTGAAGATCCTCTCGGCGCTCGGCCGGGTCCGGGCGCACAAGGGGCGCGGGCTGTTCGTCGCGGACGACGAGGGCATGCTGATCACCAGCCGCTGGGGCGGCTTCTTCCGGCCTGTGGACCTCGATCACGTGCTCATGCTGTTCGAGTTCCGCAGGGTCCAGGAGATGGCCGCCGTCCGGCTCGCGGCCACCCGTGCCACGCCCGCAGAACTGCGCACGATCGAGGTCGCCATGCAGCAGTGCCGGCACGGGTACACCCATGGCGAGGTCGAGGTCTTCAACCAGGCCGACGACGACTTCCACGCGGCGGTGGCCGCCGCCTCGCACAACACCTTCCTCGGCAGCGCGGTGCGTGACGCCCGTCGGCTGCAACGCCAGTCCAGTGCGATCGGCATCCACGACTCCTTCGGTGACGGCACCGCGGCCGCGGTCGAGGAGCACGAGGCGATCTACCGCGCCATTCGAGACGGCCGACCCGACGAGGCCGCCGAGGCCACCGCCGTACACCTCGACCGCACCCTGGAGGACTACCGGCGGGAAATCCAGCGGCGCCTGTTCGGCTGACCGGCAGTCAGGACTCGCAGGAGGTGGGCTGTACGAGGCCGCGGTACGGCCTCACTGTGTCGCGGCCGCAGTACGACCTGCCGGTGCTGGTCGGCGCTGCTGCAAGGGTCACCAGCGGTGACGAGCACCCGCAGTCACCATGAGGCGAGGCGCAGGGCGGGGCGGGAGTTCCGCTGCACCGCCCCGTGTGGATGTCGCCCGGCTGGCCGGCGCCTCGCAGAAGACGGGTTCGAGTCCAGGTGCGCACATATGTCATGTCCGTCACCCACAGCTGGTCCGGCCGGGACGCGGTGAAGTCGCGGTCGACCAGGTCCGGCGGTCGGGGCGCCGACGGCTCCGGGCCGCCTGCCCACCCTTGCGCTTGGGCGCGCGGGTGATCCGGCGGACGCCGTAGGTGCCGCCGGACTCGGCATGGACCTGATCGATCAGCGGCACGAGCTGCTCGTCGCGCAGCCGGCGGCCCGACTTCGGTCGCCTCTCGCGCGCGGAGACGCCGACTCGGACAGTCCCAGCACCCGGCAGGCGAACCCGATTCCGAGGCCCTTGTCCCCGAGGTGCCCGATCACCTGGTCGGCCTCGTCCGGGGACGGTCGCGTTCCGCCGCAAAAAACGCGCTCGCGACCTTCAGAATCTCGTTCGCCCGCCTCAACTCCGTGTCTGCACGGCGAAGTTGCCTCAGTTCTTCCTGCTCGATGGTGGTCAGCCGGTCGTCGCGTTCACCGGTGTCCGCCGCGCCTTGGCGGACCCAGCCGCGCAGGGCCTCCTTGTGGATGCCCAGGGGTGTGATCAGTGCGCGTGGTTGAAGGTCAGCGGAGGGTTGGCGTTGTTGGCGAGGGTGTGGGCGAAGTCCGGCCACCAGGCACCGGCGGGCGGATCCTCGACGCCGCCGTACTCGGGGTCTCCCGGCCCGGCCGTACCGCGGTGGCAGGTGCCGTCGGACTGGCCGATGGTCTTCACGTACAGGTACGCGTCGGCCAAGGGGACGCCGGTCTGCGTCGTGGGGCGGTTGCCGACTCCGCGGCCCGGGGCGTTGCACCAGGGTTCGTCGTCGGTGTACTTGCCCGGCGGGGCGGTCCATGCACCCCGTCCGTTCCGGCTGGTGTCCAGGACGTAGTGGGTGAGCCGGTCGCTACGAGGTGTGCCGACGTTGCTGTCGTACCAGGCGTCGGTCCAGTGCCAGGTCGAAGGGTCGTCGAACTCGACCGCGTCGCCCGGGAGCCCGTCGTTGGGGGCAGCCGAGGAGTAGTACTGGCTGGCACACTGGTCGGCCCGCCCGGCGGGGTCAAGGGATTCGGTGGCGTACCAGACGCATTTGGACACCCATGTGCCATAGCGGTTGAGCTGGTCGGTCGGCTGGTAGTTCGAGATGTTGAGGGCGAATCCCTGCGCCTGTCGCAGGCCCGCGTCGATCAGTCGGCCGGTGATCTCACCGACGGACTGCCATTTGCTGTTGCCGGCGTCAAGGTAGACGGAGGTCGCCGGGTCGGCTTCCAGGGTGCCGACGGCCGATCTGACCTCGGCGATACGGGCGGTGGTGAGCGAACCTGTCGGGTCGGTGCCCGGGCCGCAGTCCTTGGGGAGCAGCGCGAGTGAGTCCGGTTCGACGATGACGACCGCCTTGTAGGTGCCGATGGCTCTGGCGACAGCCTTCACCCAGGCGTCGTAGGCGGCCGAGTCGGCCGCGCCGCCGGCCGAATAGGAGCCGCAGTCGCGACCAGGAACGTCGTACAGGACCAGTAGCGGGACGGAGCGGGTCGCCTTCGCGGCCCGGACTATGCCTCGGACGCGATCGCCGACTTGCCGGGGGGTCCCGTCGGTCAGCCAGACCGCCTCGGGCCAGCTGGCGAGTTCGGCCATGTTGCGCGCGTCGGCCGGATGGCCGGCCCGCAGGTCGGAGAGGGCCTGGTGAGCGGCTTCGCTGCGTGGATCGACGTAGAAGCGTGTGCCGCTGCCCAGTGTTCGGCTCGGTGCTGGTCCGGGGGTGGCCTGGGCGCCGGGGGTGAGGCCCGTCACCACGAGAGCCGCCGCACAGGCCCCAAGGGCCAGTCGGCGGAGCGCTCTGCCATTGATCATGGGGTCGAGTCTCCCTTTCAGTACGTAGGTGTGGGTGTGCCGGGCGACTGCACCGGCGGAGCCTCGAATCTCACGGCTCTCCGCCATGCGGCGCACGTTTGGGAGCGCTTCCAGATTGGTGATGATTGAGTGCACGAGAGCCCGTGTCAAGACTGAAGTGGGTGATGTGCACGGCTGAATGAGGAACGAAGACGTGCGGTCGCCTCGTCTCACCTTTGCATTCACGCACTGAACTCGGTGACCCGCAACGTCCGGCTCGACACTGTCGTCAGTTCAATCGAGCGCACCTATCGAAGCGATCGGCCCGTCTCTGTTCAACAGTTGAAGTCGAAGCTATTGACAGGAAGTTACGGCACTGTCATGTTCACCATCATCGGAGCGAAGTGCACCTTCGCTGGAAGCGCTTCCAATATGCCTCCACGGCCGAGCAACGGAGCTCACCATGCCAGCTGGTCTCTTCACGTCTGTCCGCAGCGCGGTCACGTTGGTGACGGCGTGCCTGCTGCTGCCCTTCTCCGCTCACCCGGCGCATGCCAGTTCCTGGGGGAGTCCCCAGACCGTCAACTCGTGGAATGTCATCAACGGGAGGTGGACCGCCAACAACGAGCTGGAGACGTACACGCCGAACTGCGTCTGGTACGACGGCGGCACCCTGATGATCAAGACATACAAGGCCGCCGACGGGACGTACTACTCGGGTCGCGTCGAGTCGAAGGCGCTCTACGGCTACGGCACCTACAGCTTCACCGCGAACATGCCCGACGGACGCGGGCTGCTCCCGGCGGTGTGGGCGGCCTACCTGAACCCGTGGCTGCCCGAGTTCGACGCCGCCGAGATCGTCGGCCAGAACAACCACACCGTGTACCAGACACTTCACGACCAGAACAACGCGCAGACCCAGTACTCGAAGAACAACTCCTCGGGGTGGACGAACGCGTTCCACACGTATTCGTTCACGTGGTGGCCCGACCACGTCGACTTCGCGGTGGACGGCACCATCACGGGCTCGAAGCCCTACACCACGCCGGCCGGCACCGGCATGCACTTCATCGTCGACACGGCGGTGGGAGGCAACTGGCCGGGCAATCCGGACAACTCGACCTGGGCAACGGCGGACGGCGCCCGCTACCTGAAGGTCTCCTCGATCACGTACACGCCGTACTACCCGTGACCTGACCGGCGGCCATCCTCCGGGATGGCCGCCGCCCGTGCGGGATCCCGCGAGGGTGTTCCGCACGGTCAGGCGCTGGAACGCACCACCAGATGAGACGGCAGCAGCAGCGGAGTGGGGTCTGCGCCCTCGATGACACCGACCAGCATGCGGGCCATCTCCCGTCCCAGGGCACGGATCGGCTGGTGAACGGTGGTCAGCGGCGGGTGTGCGATCTGCGCCACAGGGAGATCGTCGAAGCCCACGACGGCGACGTCGTGCGGAACCGAGCGGCCGCCTGCGCGCAGTGCACGCAGGGCCCCCGCCGCCATGTTGTCGTTCGCTGCGAACACCCCGTCCACGGTGGGATGTTTCTCGAGCAGCCTGGCCATGGCCACGGCCCCGCTGGGCTCGTTGAAGTCCCCGGCCTCGGGGGCGTGCGGCCTCCTCCCGGCGAGCAGCAGCGCTTCCCGGTACCCCTGGTAGCGCGCACGGCCCACCTCCGTGTCCAGAGGCCCGCAGATGGTGGCGATGTCGGTGCGTCCGCCGGCGAGCAGATGCTCGGTAGCGCGCCGTGCGCCGGCGACGTTGTCTATGTCCACGTACCAGCGCGGGTCGGCGCCTCCGGGGCGCCCGCCGAAGACGACCGGCAGCTCCGTCTCCGCTGCCAGGTGTGCCAGGGGGTCGTCGGCGTGCAGCGCCATCATCATCACGCCGTCCACGCCTCGGGACCGCAGCAGGTCCCCGACCCGCTTTCGGGCCCGGTCGGAGGCGGCCAGGCAGAGCATGAGATGCAGGTCGGCCTCTTCGAGGACACTGGAGACTCCGGCGATGACCTGTCCGAAGAAGGGGTCCGCGAGCACTGAGGGATCGTGCTGCGAGATGACGAGAGCCGCTGCGCCCGCCTGGCGCGTGGCCAGCGCCCGGGCCTGGGGGTTCGGCACGTATCCGAGTTCCCGTACGGCCCGCTCCACCGCCTCGCGTTTGGCGCGGCTGACATGCGGAGCGTTGTTGAGCGCCCGGGACGCGACGGATCGGGAGACCTCGGCGAGCGCGGCCACCTCGTCGAGCGTCGGCCGTCCCGACCGCGAGACCTCATTCATCACGTGCCCCTTCATGTCACCGCGTACGTGGAAGCCCTTCCATTCTTCTACGACGGGGGTGCGCCACGAAGCGTTGTGATCCGCGTGCGGGTGTCAGAGCTGGGTCCGGCGAGTCGGCCGGGTCTGGTGGAGAGCAGTCCCGACAACGACGGGACGCCCCGGAACTACCGGACGGTGCGGTGATCCGGGCTGGAACGCGGCGCGCGCTGCCCGTCTGGGCGGGAACTCCTGGATCGGATTGAGATCAAAGTCGAGGGCGGATGACCGGTACAAGGACGGCCGCTGAAGTCGGCTCGAACCTGGACCTCCGGCCGGTCCTCGGCCTGGACGGCGTGGACCTCTGGGGGGTGAGCAGGGATCAGGGGGGTCATGTTCCTGTGATAGGCGTCGAAGCTGTAGAGCGCCCATTGCCCGGACGGCGAAACATTCAACCCGTCCGTCATGCGGCAGTCCATATCGGTCCGGTGCGGAACACTCAACTCCTGGCGGTGCCAGCGGATCCGCCCGCCCAGATCCTCCGGCATCCGGTCCGCGTTCGAAAGCCTCGACGCCATCGGCGAACCATTGCGCGGGATCTGGTCGGCGTACGGATTCGAGGACGCGGACGCGCTGGTGCGGCCCCTCATGGAACTCACCGAGGAGATCGTCGGCGAACGCCGGGACGTCGAACTCGGCGAGGTGACGCCGTACATCTACACGTTGTTCCAGCCCCGGGAGCGCGAGGTCCCTGGGATGCCCGGAGGCGAGCGGCTCTTGGCCGACCGTGACCGTACGAACCGCTCGCTTCGGACAGATGCGTCGGACAGCTATGTCGGCGTGCTCAGAGGTAGTGACTCTGTTCCAGCACGGCGGATTCCATGTCCGACAGATAGACGTCTGCGGCGCGGATCGCCCCTTGGAGGGACGCCCAGTGCTCGGAGGCCCCCGTGACCACGTCGGAGAGCCTGTCCACGGCGTTCTCCATGGCCGGGTCCCGTGCGATACGGACGGCATCCCGAAGCAGTTCCTGCATCCGGCCGTTGCGCGCCCGTGTGGCGGCGGTACGAGCGGGGCTCGTTTCGATGCCGAGGAGTTCGTCGCGCTCCTCCAGCAGGGCGAGCCGCGCCTTCTCCAGCAGGGGCAGCAGGTTCGGCAGGGTGATCCCGGAGATCGCCATGTGCTGCACGACACGCAGGCGGAGCCGGTTCACGGCCAACGGCAGTGACAAGGCGAGCGGACCGCCGAACAAGGGCGCCGCCGCCTCGACGGTGCCGACGGTGAGCAGACGGACCCTGTCGTCGGGCAGGGTGACCTGCGCCAGGAGCGCCTCGGCGCGCCGGGGACCCAGCAGTTGGTGCAACTCGGCGCGTGCGGAGGGTTCATCGTCCGGGCAGTGCACCAGATTCATCAGGCCGTTCTCGCCGGCGTGCCGGATGGTACCGGCCTGCGCCGCGGCCGGATCGGTGGCCCCTTTCAGCCGGCCCATCGCCGCACACGCATCGGCTCCGTCGTAGCGCAGGAGCACGAGACAGGCCGGGCCGAGGTCGTACCACAACTGGAAGGCGCGGTGCGGTGGCAGCGCGACCGGGCGACTGCCCGTCGGAACGTCGTAGAGACGCACCATTGTCTCCGTGTCCAGGCGGATCAGCTCGGCGGCGACCGGGTCGAGCCCGGCCGAGCGGAACGCATCCAGCAAGCGGGGCAGCGCCTGGGTGACCAGCCCGTCCGGGGTCACGAGCGCGTAGGTCCAACTGGTGCCGCTCACGGCCATGGAGATCCTCTCTTCGATGGGCAGGGTGCTGCATCTTTGCGCTGGGCACGTCGACGGAGAGCGTGCCGAGCTGGTCGGCCCTGGCCTTCAACCGCGTGACGGGCCCGAGAAAGGCGTGCGCGATCACCCGGGCC
>NZ_JBEYFC010000183.1:0-15766 GCF_040634175.1 Streptomyces sp. NPDC007162 | reverse complement strand
TGCTCTCCACCCACCTCGGCCCGACCCAGGACACCGGATCGACTGGCGCTTCGGCCTGGAGGGGCACGATGTGCGTGCTGGTCGCTCTCGAGGCAGCACGCTCGGCATCCGCGTATGCGACCGCCTGCGTGTCCCTCGCGTCGTCGCAACTGTCGGTGGCCGCGAGCGCCGCCGCCACGGTCTGCTCCGAGACCTACCGACTGGCCACGGCCGAGTACGTCCAGCTGCACGGCGGGATCGGCTTCACCTGGGAGCACCCGGCACACCTGTACGTGCGTAGGGCACGCAGCAGCGAGGTGCTGTTCGGCACCGCGGACCGACACCGCACCCGGCTCGCCGAACTCGTCGGCCTCACCATTCGACCCGCAGCCTGAGCAGGCACGGACAGCCCCATGACGCCAAGCACCGACCTCACCCTCGCGACGCCGCTCCCCCCTCGGTGACCTCACCCTCCGCAACCGCCTGGTCGCCACCGCCCACGCCACCGCCGCCGGCGGCGCCCCCACCGACACCGACGCGGCCTATTGGCGCCGACTGGCGAAGGGCGGCGCCGGGATGGTGGTCACCGGAGGCACCGCCGTGGCTCCCGAGTCGACCCTGCCACAGCGCTAACTGACCGAGGCATGGCGCCCCGAGATCAAGGACGCCGTACGCCGCCGGGCCGAGGCCATCACCGAAGGCGGCGCCGTCGCCGTCGCACACCTCGTCCACCTCGGCCGCGAGACCCTCGGCGCGGGCACCTACTACCCCCCGGTCTCCGCTGCCGTCGTCCGGTCGCCCCGTGAGGCGACCGCGCCGCACCCGCTGAGCACGGAGGAAGTGCGCCGAGTCGTCGACGCCTTCCGCGTCTCGGCGGCGAACAGTGTGCAGGCCGGCTTTCACGGGGTCGAACTGCACGCGGGCCACGGCTACCTGCTCGCCCAGTTCCTCTCCCGCGTCAACAACACCCGCGACGGCGAGTACGGCGACCGTGTCGCCCTGCTGATCAGCCAGGGGTTCCGGTCGGTGGCCGACATCGAGCGGGCGCTGCGCTCGGGGGCCGACCTGGTGGGCATGGCACGGCCCTTCATGGCGGACCCGGACTTCGTCCGCAAGGTGATCGCGGGCGACGAGCGCTCCGTACGCCCCTGCACGGGCTGCAACGAGGGCTGCCGGACCTTCGAGCCCACCGGATCGTGCTCGGAGACGACGTCGCACGCACAGGGATGACGTGTGTTCAGGCCTCGTACACGGAGAATCCACGGCCGCTCTTGTTGAGCCCTTCCCTTCTGAACCGAAGTAGGTGAGGGTATCAAGCATTCCATTGAAGTCAGTTCAGTTCGGTAGAAACCTCAGGGGTGCCGTACGGGACCGACACCGAGGAGGAAGCGTGCTGGCCGCCAGGCTGTACGGAGCCAAGGATCTGCGGATCGAGGAGATGTCCGAGCCCGATCCGGGACCGGGTGAGGTGAAGATCCGCGTGGCGTACGCGGGAATCTGCGGCACCGATGTGCACGAGTACTTCGAGAGGCCGCGGGCCACGCACGTGCCCAACCCGCTCACCGGCGCCACCCTCCCGCAGACCCTGGGGCACGAGTTCGCCGGGACCGTGGTGACCTGCGGGGAAGGGGTCGACCGGGTCGCGCCCGGCGCCCGGGTCTGCGTACGGCCGATCCGCACCTGCGGGGTGTGTCCGCGCTGCACGTCGGGGCTGTCCCACCTGTGCGCGGCCCTGGCGGCGATCGGTGTGACCGCTCCGGGCGGCGGCCTCGCCCAGTACGTGGTCGTGCCGGCCGGCTCGGTGCACCGGCTGCCCGACGGTGTCCCGCTGGAGCAGGGCGCCCTGGTGGAGCCGATGGCGGTGGCCCTGAACGCGGTGGAGCGGGCCCGTGTGCCCCGTGGTGGCAGTGCACTGGTGACGGGCGCGGGCGCGGTCGGGATGGGTGTGTTGTTCGCGTTCAAGGCGCACGGTGTCGAAGACGTGTTGATGGTGGAGCCCTCGCCGTCACGCCGTGCGGCGGCCGAACGGCACGGGGCCCGGGTGCTCGACCCCGGCGTGGTCGACGTGGCGGAGGAGGTGCTGGCCTTCACTGCGGGCCGTGGCGTGGACGCCGCCGTCGAATGCTCGGGCCGGACCGATGCGCTGAACGCCGCGATCCGCTCGCTGGCCGCCCAGGCGCCGGTGGTGATGGTGGCCCTGTACTCCGGCCCGGTGGCCATCGACGCGTCCGTGGTGCGTCTGGCCGAACTCGCCCTGCTCGGCTGCGAGGCCTACCCGGACGGGGTCTTCGAGAGGGTCATCGAGCACATGGCGAGCGGTCACTACCCGACGGACGGCTGGCTCGACCACATCCCCCTCCAGGACACCCTCGCCGGACTGCACGACGTCCGGGACGGGCGACGGCTCAAGGTCCTCGTGGACATTCCGGACGGCAGCGAGGGCTGAGCCGGGTCGTCCGTCGGACGCCCTCCGGGGCAATCTCGACCAGGGGGTTGACAGTGGATCAACACCTCCGCAGACTCGTAGTGAATTCAGTTCAGTTTGGAGGATCTGAGATGGCAGTGGAAGACGAAATCCAGTTCGAGCGTGACGGACATGTCGCCCGCGTCTGGTTGAACCGACCGTGGAAGAAGAACTGCGTCACGGTGCCGATCCTGGACCGGCTCGACGAGATCATCACCGAGGTCGACGAGGACCCCGAGCTGCGGGTCCTGGTGTTCCGCGGTCGTGGGGGCACGTTCTGCTCGGGTTTCGACCTCGACAGCCTGAAGGCGGACTTCGTCGGCAAGTCGACCGCCATCGAGGTCGCGGTGAAGTCCGCGAAGGTGTGCGATCGTCTCTACTCGATGAAGACCCCCTCCGTCGCGGTCCTGGAGGGCTACGTCACCGCAGGCGGCTTCGAGATCATGATCTCCTGCGACTTCGCGATCGCCGTGGACGACGCCAAGATCGGCGACTTCCACATCCGCCGCGCACTGTTCGGCGGGGCCGGTCCGATCTACCGGGTGCCGCGCATGATCGGCATCCGCAAGACCAAGGAGCTGATGCTCACCGGCAAGCTCCTGTCCGGCATCGAGGCCGCCGACTTCGGCCTGATCAACAAGTCCGCCCCGGCCGACAAGCTGGACGAGACGGTCGAGGACTTCATCGGGGACCTCGTCGACAAGAGCCCGTTCACGATGTGGCTCACCAAGATGACCATCGACCGCAGCCTGGACGCCGATACCCAGTCGCTGATGGTGATGGAGCACCTCGCCGTGGGCGTGGCGCTCAACTCCGAGGACGCCAACGAGGGTGTCTCGGCGTTCCTGGAGAAGCGCGAGCCGAAGTGGCAGGGGCGCTGATCCCCATGACCACGGATCCGCGCAGTCCGGCGATCGCACTCCAGGGCTCACGCTGCTGCGGCTGCTCGGTGTCGGTCTACCCCGCGGACGACGCGTGTCCGCGCTGCGGAGGGCCGGCCGACCCGGCGGCCCTGTCCGGCGCGGGCACCCTGTGGACCTGGACGGTGCAGCGCTACGCACCCAAGTCACCGCCGTACCAGGCCCCGCCGGGCGGCTTCGTACCGTTTGCGCTCGGCTATGTCGAACTGCCGGACGGCGTACGGGTGGCCGCCGTCCTCGATGTCGACGACTTCGAGGAGGTCCGCATCGGCATGTCCCTCACGGTGACCGCGGGTGAAGGGGTTCCGCGAGCCCGCCCCACCACCGGCCACAAGGGGAGTTCTTGACCATCTCCCCCGCCTGAAGGTGGGGGATTGCAGCGGTCGCCCGCTGGGCTTCCTGCTTCACCGACGACTGCCCCGTCCGGGAGGCTCCCGTTGAGGTCTTACACCGTCTCCACAGGCAGACGCCGCCGGCCCGGCGGCCAGGATGTTGCGTGCCGCGTTCAGCTGCGTCAGGCCTCACACTCTGTCAGTTTCTGTGTGCGTCAAACGTGTCGGCCGACGGTCGGCGGACACGGAATCGTCCTGGTGGCGATTCGGCTTTCCCTGCCCTGCTCCACAGGAATCCGTTTCCTCCCCGGCCTGAAGGCCGGGGTATCCACGGAGGAATCCCGATGAACGCCGACGTCCTGATCTGCGGTGCCGGTCGCACCCCGTTCGGCCGTACGGAGGCCAGCGGTCGCCAACTGGCCGTCGGCGCGGTGAACACCGCTCTCGCGGATGCCGGTATCGAGTGGTCGCGGGTGAAAGCGGCGTTCGGCGGCAGCGACAGCGCCGGGCTCGCCGACACCCTGGTGGCTCAACTCGGCCTCACCGGGCTGCCGTTCGTCAACGTCAAGAACGGCTGCGCGACCGGCGGCAGCGCCCTGGTCTGCGCTGTGAACGCGATCCGTTCCGGCATGGCGGACGTCGTGCTCGCCGTCGGCTTCGACAAACACCCGCGCGGCGCCTTCGACCCACGCCCCGAGGACTGGGGACTGGGCACCCAGTACGGCAGCGACGGACTGATGGTGACCACCCAGTTCTTCGGCATGAAGATCCAGCGCTACATGTACGACTACGGAATCACGCCGAGGACCCTCGCCCTGGTCGCCGAGAAGGCGTACCGCAACGGAGGGCTGACCCCCGAGGCATGGCGGCGCAAGCCGGTGTCCGCCGAGGAGATCCTCGATTCCGGCATGGTCAGCGATCCGCTGACCCGCTTCATGTTCTGCTCGCCGGGAGCGGGCGCCGCCGCGCTCGTCCTCTGCTCGCCCGAGGTCGCCCGCACCCTGGAGGGCCCGTCGGTCACCCTGCGCTCGGCGGCCGTACGCACCCGCCGCTTCGGCTCGTTCGAGGTGTTCAGCCCGTGGATCCCCGGGGGCGAGCTCACCAGCGTCAGCCGCGACGCTTCCGCCGCCGCCTTCGAGGAGGCGGGGCTCGGTCCCGGGGACGTGGACGTGTGCCAACTCCAGGACACCGAGAGCGGCGCCGAGATCATGCACATGGCCGAGTGCGGGTTCTGCGAGAACGGCGAACAGGAGCGGCTGATCGCCTCGGGCGCCACCGAGATCGGCGGCACCCTGCCCGTCAACACCGACGGCGGCTGCATCGCCAACGGCGAACCCATCGGCGCATCGGGACTGCGCCAGGTCTACGAGGTCGTCCAGCAACTGCGCGGCCGGGCCGGCGAACATCAGGTCCCGGGCGAGCCGAGGGTCGGCTTCACCCATGTGTACGGCGCCCCGGGTGTGAGCGCCTGCACGGTGCTGTCCCGCTGATCCGCGACGGAGGAAGGAGAGGAAGGACATGAGCGGTATCCCGGACCCCGACGAGTTCCGCGCCCAGGCCCGGCAGTGGCTCACGACGGTCGCCCGCCCGCGCACCGCCGACGGGGCATGGGGCAGCGGCTCCGACTCCGTCGCCGTGTTCGAGAACTGGACGGAGCAGCAGGAACGCGAGCACACCGCCCGCACCAAGGAATGGGAACGCACCCGGTACGACCAGGGCTGGGGCGCCCTCAACTGGGGGACCGCGTACGGAGGCCGCGAACTGCCCGCGTACTACGAGCAGCTCTACCGCGCCGAAGAAGCGGCCTTCGACGTGCCGCACCGCACCGAGATCTTCCCCGTGACCCGGCAGCTCGTCGCCCCCGCGATCGGCATCTGGGGCACCGACGAGCAGAAGGGGCGCTGGCTGCGGCCCATGCTGCGCACGGACGAGCTGGCCTGCCAGCTCTTCTCCGAGACCGAGGCGGGATCCGACCTCGCCGCGGTGCGGACGAAGGCGGTGCGTGAAGGTGACCACTGGGTGCTGCGGGGCCACAAGGTGTGGACGTCCGGGGCCCGGGTCGCGACCTGGGGGGTCGCGGTGTGCCGCACCGACCCGGACGTACGCAAGCACGCCGGCATCACCGTCTTCCTGGTGCGCATGGACGCGCCGGGCGTGACCGTACAGCCCATCCAGCAGATGACCGGCGGGGCCAGCTTCAACGAGGTCTACCTCGACGACGTGATCGTGCCCGACACCGACCGGCTGGGACCGGTCGGCGAGGGCTGGCGGGTCACGCTGAGTGTGCTGGCCGCCGAACGGCTCGACTCCGGAAACCTGGGCCTCGACAACGCCGACCGTGCCCTGGACCTGGCCAGGAACCTGCCCCGCCCGCTCACCGGCGGCGAACAGCGGCAGGCCGCCGACCTCTACCTGCGCGCCCTCGTGCAGAGGCTCATCGGACTGCGGGTGACCGGCGCCCTCGTCGCCGGACGCGAACCCGGAGCCGAGGCCTCGGTCGGCAAGCTGTACGCCACCGAGACCATGCGCCGCACCAGCGACCTGGTGTCCGAGCTGCTCGGGCCGCGCCTCGTCGCCGATACGGGGGAATGGGGCACGTACGCCTGGACGGAGCACCTGCTCGGCGCGCCCGGTTACAGCATCGCGGGCGGTACCGACGAGATCCAGCACAACATCCTCGCCGAGCGTGTGCTCGGCCTGCCCAAGGAGCCCGTCCGATGAGCACGGCCACGGAGGTGTCGGAGCTGGCCGCACGGGTCCGTGATACTCTCGCCCGCCGCCATCCGGGGGTGCCCGTGGGGGAGTTGAGGGCCCTGCCCGGCGGCCACTCGGGGCTGACGTATTCGGTTGGCGCGGGCGAGGCGGCGTACGTCATCAAGGCGGTGCCTCCCGGGCAGCGGCCCGTCGGGCGCAACGACGTCCTGCGCCAGGCACGGGTCCTGGGCGCCCTGGCCGGAACCGCGGTGCCGGTGCCGGGCGTCGCCGCAGTCGACGAGTCCCAACCGGCCTGGTTCGCGATGGACTTCGCCGTCGGTGAGGCCATCGAGCCCGTTCTCGACGAGCCCGAGGTACCCGCTGCGACGGCCCGGGCACGCATGCTGCAGATCGCCTCCGTGCTGCGGCGGCTGCACGAGACCGATGTGGACACACCCGGTCTCGACGCGCCCGAACCACTCGACGCCGCCGGCGAGCTGGCACGGTGGAGCCGCACCCTGCACGCCGTACCGTCCGAACTGCGACCGGGAGGCGAGGAGTTGCTCAAGCGCCTCGCCGACGACGTGCCTGACGGCCTCCCGCCGGTGCTGCTGCACGGCGACTTCCGGCTCGGGAACGTGCTGTGCGTCGGCGAGCGCGCGGTGGCGGTCGTCGACTGGGAGATCTGGAGCGTCGGCGACCCACGCATCGACCTGGGCTGGTTCCTCCTCTTCGCCGACCACCGCAACTTCCCGCAGCTGGGCCGCGCCGTGCCCGGTCTGCCCACCGAGGCCGAACTCCTCGACGCCTACGGCGGCGGCCCCGCGCTGCCCGCGATGGACTGGTTCCGCGCTCTGGGCCGCATGAAGATGGCCGCGATCATGGGCCACAACCTGCGCCGGCACCGCGAGGGCAAGCACCACGATCCGGATCAGGAGCGACTGCCGCCCACCATCGCCGCGATGATCCGCACGGCGCGCGACATCCTCGGCTGACCCGGACCCGCCACGCACACCCCAGCATGAGGAGCAACCAGTGGATTTCGGATTCTCGCCCCGGGCGAGTGAACTCCAGGACCGTATGCGGTCGTTCATGGAACAGCACGTCTTCCCCGCGGAGGCTGTCTACGACCGGCAGCTGGCCGAGGCGGACGACCCGCACGCGCTGCCGCCAGTGATGGCCGAGCTGAAGGAGAAAGCGCGCGCCGAGGGCCTGTGGAACCTCTTCATGGCGCACGGCGACTGGGGCGCGGGACTCACCAACCTCGAATACGCACCCCTCATGGAGCTGGCGGGCCGCTCCATCATCGGCCCCGAGGTGTTCAACTGCTCGGCGCCCGACACCGGCAACATGGAACTGCTCGCGCTGTACGGCACCCCCGCACAGCAGGAGCGCTGGCTGCGACCCCTGTTGGAGGCCGCGATCCGGTCCTGCTTCGCGATGACCGAGCCCGAGGTCGCCAGCTCCGACGCCCGCAACATCCGCACCCGCATCACCCGCGACGGTGACAGCTATGTCGTCAACGGCCGCAAGTGGTACACCTCCGGGATCCTCGACCCTGACTGCAAGCTGATCATTCTGATGGGCAAGACCGACCCGGACGCGCCCACCTACCGCCAGCAGAGCATGCTGCTCATTCCCCGCGCCACACCGGGCGTCAGCGTCGTGCGCGACCTGCCGATGTTCGGCTACACCGACCGGTGCGGCCACGGCGAGGTGCTCTTCGAGAACGTCCGCGTACCCATGGAGAACATCCTCGGTGGTGAGGGGGACGGATTCGCGATCGCCCAGGGGCGGCTCGGCCCCGGACGCATGCACTACGCGATGCGCGCCGTGGGTTTCGCCGAACGCGCCCTGCAGCTGATGTGCGAACGCGCCACCGAGCGTGTCGCCTTCGGCGGTCCCCTCGCCGATCGCGGCGTGGTGCGCGAGTGGATCGCCCGCAGCCGTATCGAGATCGAACAACTACGGCTTCTGGTGCTGAAGTCGGCCTGGCTGATGGACACCGTCGGCAACGCCGCCGCCCGCATGGAGGTCGCCGCGATCAAGGTGGCAGCGCTGGAGGTCGCCCACAAGGTGGTCGACCGCGCGGTCCAGGCACACGGCGCGGCGGGAGTCAGCGACGACACCGTACTGGCCCGGCTGTTCTCCATCACCCGGGCACTGAAGATCGCCGACGGGCCCGACGAGGTGCACCTGCGCACGGTCGCCCGCCAGGAGCTCGCCCGGTACAGGAAAACCGATCCGAAGGCCGAACGGCAGACGGCCGACACGAAGGCAGCGGCAGCGTGAACGCCAACACCCTTGACGGCAAGGTGGCCGTCATCACCGGCGGATCCCGCGGCATCGGCCTCGGCATCGCCACCGCCTACCGGGCGGCCGGCGCGCACGTGGTCATAGCGGCACGGAAGGCGGCCGGACTGGCCGAGGCACGCGAGGAACTGCTGCGCGTCAAGGGCGACGGCGACCTCCACACCGTGGTGGCCAACGCCGGCGAACCCGACCAGGCAGAGGCCTGCGTCGACGAGACCATGACCCGCTTCGGCCGCGTCGACATCCTCGTCAACAACGCGGCGACCAACCCGTACCACGGCGACCTGCTCGACCTTGATCTGCCGCGCGCGGAGAAGACGGTACGGGTCAACCAGTACGGGATGATCGCCTGGACCCGCTGCGCCTGGCGCGCCTGGATGGCCGAGCACGGGGGAGCGGTCGTCAACATCGCCTCCGTCGGCGGACTGATCGTCGACCCGCACATCGGCTACTACAACGCCACCAAGGCGGCCATGCTCCATATGACCCGCCAGCTCGCCTACGAACTCGGGCCGCGAGCACGGGTCAACGCCATCGCCCCCGGCCTGATCAAGACCGAACTGGCCCGTGCGGTGTGGGAGGTCCGCGAGCCCATCCTCACCGCCAAACTGCCGATGCGGCGCCTGGGCACAGTGCAGGACGTGGCGAACGCGGCACTGTTCCTCGCCTCCGACGCCTCCTCCTGGATGACCGGCCAGACCCTGGTGCTCGACGGTGGCGCGACCGCCCTGCCGATCGGAGTGGACGAGTGAACGCACCGCGACCCGCCGGTGAACTGTTCTCGCTGGAGGGCAGGACCGCCATCGTCACCGGTGCGTCCGCGGGGCTCGGTGCCCGTTTCGCGAGCGTCCTCGCGCAGGCCGGCGCCACCGTGTTCGCCGCCGCCCGCCGCGTCGACCGGCTGAAGGAACTCGCCGACTGCGACGTGCGCATCCACCCGGTCGCTTGCGACGTCGCGCTGGAGGCCGACCGTACGAGGCTCATCGAGACGGCGCTGACCACCACCGACCGCATCGACATCCTCGTCAACAACGCCGCGATCTCGGGCGAGACCCGTGCCGAGGACGAGTCCCCGGATGCCTTCACCGACGTCCTCGGAGTCAACCTCACCGCGCCTTTCCATCTGGCCCGGCTGACAGCCGAGACCCCGGCCCCGGCGAGCGGCGGCAGAAGCATCATCAACGTCTCCTCCATCCTCGGCCTGGTCTCGGCCGCACCCCTCGGCGGCGCGAGCTACTCCGCGTCCAAGGCCGGCCTCATCGGCCTCACCCGTGAGCTGGCCGGACAGTGGGGCCGTAGCGGGACACGCGTCAACGCGCTCGCCCCGGGCTGGTTCCGCACCGAGATGACCGAGGACCTCTTCGGCGACGAGCGCTCCAGCCGCTGGGTCGAACGCAACACCCTGCTGCGCCGCGGCGGCGACGGTCATGAACTCGATGGCGCGCTGCTGTTCCTGGCCTCGGACGCGTCCTCGTACTGCACCGGACAGGTCCTGACCGTCGACGGCGGATGGACCGCGCGGTGACGGGCGCCGGACCGGGCGCGGGGGACCGCGCGACGGCGGATGCCAGTCCGGATGCAGCGGATCGCGCGGCGAGCGTCGGTGTCGAGATCCAGGACGACGGCCTCGCCCGCGTCACGCTGCGCCGGGGACAGGCGGGCAACGCCATCGACCTCGCGACGGCGCGCGGGCTGCTCGACGCGGCACGGGCCTGCGAACGTGCGGCCGTACGGGCCGTGCTGCTCACCGGTGAGGGGATGTCCTTCTGCGTCGGCGGGGACCTCAGGGAGTTCTCCCGGCTCTCCGGTGAGGCACTGGAGAAACACCTCGTTGCGGTGACCGACGCGCTGCACGACGCCCTGCGCACGTTCGCCTCGATCGATGCGCCCATGGTGGCCGCCGTCCAGGGAGCCGTCGCCGGCGCGGGCATCGGCCTCGCCTCGGCCGCCGACGTGACACTCGCGGCGGACGACGTCTCGTTCACCGCCGCGTACACCGGTATCGGCTACTCGCCGGACGCCGGCGTGAGCTGGCAGCTGCCCCGCCTCATCGGGCCCAAGCGGGCAGTGGAGATGTTGCTGACGAACCGCCGTGTACCGGCGGCGGAAGCCGCCACGATCGGTCTGGTGAGCCGTGTCGTCCCGTCCGGTGAACTGGCCGCCGAGGCCGAGCGGACCGCCGAGGCCCTGCGCCGCGGCCCCACCTGCGCCTTCGGCGCCACCCGCCGCCTTGTTGCCTCCGGTCAGACGGCGGATCTTCCCCGGCATCTCGACGATGAGGCCAGTGCGCTTGCCGCCGCGGCCGCCTCGGACGAGGGCCGCGAGGGCGTCGCGGCGTTCCTCGACAAGAGGGCGCCCGACTTCACGCGCATCCCGTCCCGGTCCTGATCACTCACCTCGTCCTCCGAACCAAGGGAGCCCACCGTGTCGCAAGCATTCATCGTCGGGGCCGTCCGTACCCCGGTCGGCCGCCGCAAGGGAACGCTCAGCGGCGTGCACCCGGCCGATCTCGGCGCCCATGTGCTCCGTGCCCTGCTGGAACGTACGGGAGCCGACCCGGGTGCGGTCGACGACGTGTATTTCGGCTGTGTCAGCCAGATCGGGGCCCAGACCGGAAACATCGCCCGCACCGCCTGGCTGTCGGCGGGGCTGCCCCAGCACGTACCCGGAACCACCGTCGACCGTCAGTGCGGCTCCTCCCAGCAGGCCGTGCACTTCGCCGCCCAGGCCGTCGGCTCCGGTGCGGCAGACCTGGTGGTCGCGGGCGGGGTGGAGGTGATGAGCCTGGTGCCGATGGCCAGCCCCATGACCGTCGGCGAACAGGCGGGCATGGGCAGTCCCTTCGGTGGGGACCGCTGGCGCGAACACTTCGGGGACCAGGAGGTCTCGCAGTTCCGTGGGGCCGAGCTGATCGCCGAGAAGTGGGGCATCTCCCGCCAGGACATGGAGCGGTTCGCGCTCACCAGCCACGAGCGGGCCCTTGCTGCGCAGGCCGGCGGAGCCTTCGACGACGAGATCACCCCGGCCTTCGGACTCGCTGCCGACGAGGGCGCGCGCGCCGACACCACGCTCGAGAAGATGGCGGGACTGAAGACCCTCACTGAGGGCGGGCGGCTGACGGCCGCCGTCGCCAGCCAGATCTCCGACGGCGCCGCCGCCCTGCTCGTTGCCTCCGAGGACGCGGTCCGCCGCCACGGTCTGACCCCCCTGGCCCGCGTGCACACCATGGCGGTGGTCGGCTCCGACCCGATCCACATGCTGACCGGCCCCATCCCGGCCACTGAGAAGGTCCTGGACAAGGCGGGCCTGTCCATCCACGACATCGACCTGGTCGAGATCAATGAGGCCTTCGCCTCCGTCGTCCTCGCCTGGCAGAAGGAGATCGGCGCCGCGCAGGAGCGGGTCAACGCCTTCGGCGGGGCGATCGCGCTCGGGCACCCGCTCGGCGCTACGGGCGCCCGCCTGATGACCACGCTCGTCCACCAGCTGCGCAGGACCGGCGGGCGCTACGGTCTGCAGACGATGTGCGAGGGCGGCGGGATGGCCAACGCGACCGTGCTCGAACGCCTCTGACCGGATCCGATTGGTAACTGAGTTCAGCTTGGGTTTACTCTCGGGTACGGACACGGTGGGTGACGGCCATGGAGAGGGAGTATGACGAGGATCGTTGAACCGGAGGCCGGGCCGCGGTCCAAGCGCGCGGCCATTCTCACGGCCGCGGTGGACTGTTTCGGTGAGACCGGCTTCGAGGCCACCAAGTGGTCGACGGTGGCGGAGCGCGTCGGCATCGGGCAGACGGCCCTGTACCACTACTTCGAGTCGAAGACCCACTGCCTGCTCACCATCATGCGGCTTGAACTGCAGCGTTCCCACGACCGGTTCGTGGAGGCGACGAAGGACGCCGCGGACCCCGTCGAGGCGCTGCGGGCCGCGGTCCGCGCGGCCTACGACGTGTCTCCGCAGGAGGTCCTGCAGATGCGCATCCTGCAGAACCACATGGATCTGTTGTCCGGTTCGCGCAGGTCCAAGCGCGAGGAGGACGAGCGGGTCGCGGCCCGCCAGCTGGTCCAGGTCGTCGAACGGGACTGGACGAACTTGCTGGTCAAGGGCATGTCCCAGGGCTCCTTCCCGCTGCGTGACGCACAGCTGCTCGGTGCGGGTGTGCTCGGGCTGATCGTCAGCGTGTGGCGGTGGTACCGGCCGTCAGGGCCGACCCCGCTCGCGGAGGTCAGCGAGCTGATCGAGGGCGCCTGCGTCCGGATGGTCGCCTCCTGATGCGCTGAGCGGTTACCGCACATGGCGGCCCTCCGACGGGTACCCCGTCCGAGGGCCGCACTGTTTTTCTCCGGCAGTGACCCGTGGTGATCGGTCGTGGTCGCGGGTGATCCGGGGTGGTCAGGTTGATCGAGTACGTGACGGGCCATTGCCAGGGCTGTTTCCTCGGGATTAAAATCCACCTTGAATTGAACTGAACTTAACTCAGGTTGATCTGGGGAGGGGCTTTGCGACGAAGCACGACACGCTCCCTCATCGCCGCAGCCACCGCCCTGCTCGCCCTGGCGGCGAGCGCCTGCGGCACCCAGGACCCGCGGTGCGGGACGACGTCATCAGGATCGGTGCGTGGTATCCGCTCACGGGAGCCCTCGCCTCGTTCGGCATTCCCGAGAGAGCCGGCGCCGACGCTTGCTTGGGCAAAGACGCGTCCTGGTACCAGCCGGCCCGCGACGGCCGGTTCGGCATGCAGGCCCTCTACGAGGACCGGGCATCGGCGCTCGGGCAGTGGGCGGTGGCCGGCCCTGTCGGTCAAGTTTCAGACCACCGACCACAGCCCGGTGATCAGCAGGGCGAAGGCCGAGAAACCCGACGCCGTCGTGGTGATCCTCGCCGCCGCCGAGGCCGCGCCCTACCTGAAGGTAGCCAAGCTGCAGGAGCTGTCCACACCCGTGTACGGCTACGCTCCGGTCGCGTCACAGTCCACTCTCACCCTCGCGGGCAAGGCGGCCCAAGGCGTCAAGGCGGTGCGACTGGTGAAGTCGCCCAACGATGACGACCCGGCCATCAACGAGTTCCGCCCCGCGACGGCGAGTTGCGAGCGCGGTCAGCCGGCCGACTTCATCACCCTGTGGGGCCGGGCCGCGGCCAAGGCGTTCGTCGAGATCGCCATAACCGTCGACGGCCCGATCACCTCCCAGGCGCTGACCGCCGCGTACAAGAAGGCGCGAGCGGTCGACAGCGGCGTCGCAGCGGTCCTGAACTTCTCCGCAGAGCACCACCTCGGCACCCGTGACTGACTCGCGCCTGCGACCGAAACCAGCCATTCCCAGCATGGAGAGGAATCCCATGGCCGGCGTAATCCACGACTACATGGCACGTATGGACAGTGACGACCCCCGCCAGGCACTCGAACTCCTCGTGCCGGACTTCCGATTCCTGATCGCCCTGCCCGGCCGCGAGGCGACGGGAACGTCCAGGGACGACTTCGCCGCCTACATCGCCGGCCGCAACGCCGTCGAGAGGGGGCACGAAATCCTCCGGCACAGCTCCGACGGCGATCTGGAGACCGTCTACGGAGTGGTCACCGAGTCCGGGAAGACCGTCGGCTCCTTCCTGTCGGCCGCCGTCGTCACACCCGACGGGCGCATGGCCCGCTACCAGTCGTACTTCAGCACCACCTACGACCTCATCGACCGGCCGGACTAGCCGCGCCCCACCCCGGCAGACACCCACCGATTCCTGGGAGCCGACATGACCGACACATCCACGGACGCCGCCTCCGCCCCCTTTCTCACCGCGTGGTTCGACATCCTCGACAGCGACGAACCGAGCCGGATCCTCGACCTGATCAGCGACGACTTCACCCTCTCCATCCTGTTCTCCACCGGCGACGGCAACGCGACCGACTTCGCCGGGGACCGTGCCGCCCTCGTCGGCTATCTCGAACAGCGCGAGAAGGGCACCCGAACCCACCATCTCCTGTCCGCGACCACCGTCGGCCAGGACGAGCTCTTCCTCGGCGAGGTGCGACGCGGGGGAGTGCCCGAGGCGAGCTTCGTCGCCGCGGGCCGGGTGGACGACCACGGACGGCTGCAGCGCCTGCTGATCGGCCGGTCGTCCGAGATCCGATTCGCCTGAACCCACAGGGCCAGATGCAACTGGACCTGCAAGCTCCGCTTCGACCGGACACCCACGGAGGACCGTCATGTACAACCTCGTCCTGCTGGCCGCCAGGCCCCCGGAGTGGACGCACGAGCAGTTCATCGACTGGTGGCGCGGCGACCATGCGGAACTGACCTATCGCCTGCCCGGTCTTCGCGCCTGGCGGCACACCGAGATCGACAAGGCCCTGGAGCTCCGCTCGGAGGGCTGGGACGGGATCTCCGTGCTCAGCTTCGACTCCCCGCAGGAGCTGAAGAAGGCCCTCGCGAGCCAGGAGTGGGCGGACGCGATCGCACAGGTCGGGGACATGAAGGGCCGCCGCATCGCGGTGATGGGGCACGAGGTGCAACTCTTCGGCGGCTGAGACCGCAGGACCGAGCGCCCACCGGTTACGTCAGCACGGCACGCGTCGGGCATGCACCACAGCGTTCATCACAGACTTCACCACCGTGTTCATCACAGAGTTCACCACGGAGTTCGGCCAGCGTAGCGAGGAAGCGGGATGCGACAGGTAGTGCGGGAGTTCCAACGAAGGGTAGAGCAGGCGGACTTCGTCGCCGTCATCGACGACGAGGGCAGTCATACGGCGCGCGAGCTGCTTGCCGAGGCCGGCCGGCTCGCCGAAGCGATGTTCCCCAGCGGCCTGGGCGGCACCGCCATGCTCCAGGCCGACAACTCATGGCGTACCGTCGCAGGCTCCGTTGCCGTGGGACTACGCGGTGGGGTCCTCGCGGTGGTCAACCGGCACACCACCCAGGCCGAGTTCGCCGCGGCCTACGAGGACATCCGTCCGGACGCGGTCGTCGCCGAGGCCTCGGCGAGCGACGAACGTGGTGAGCACGACGACGGCCACCTCGGGGTGTTCGTCGCTCAGCCTGCTGCCGGGCCCGGTGGACACGGTGCTCAAC
>NZ_JBEYFC010000182.1:0-15793 GCF_040634175.1 Streptomyces sp. NPDC007162 | reverse complement strand
CGCCGTGCTCGTCGGCCCCCGCACCCGCTTCGTCGCCACCACCCATGTGCACCACGTCTACGGCGTCGACATGAACGTGCACCGGATACGGCAGGTGGTCGGGCCCGAGGTGCCGATCTGCCTGGACGCCGCGCAGAGCATCGGGCACCTGCCGGTCTCGGTGGCCGAACTCGACGTCGACTTCGTGGTGTTCTCCGGCCACAAGACGATGGCGCTGCCCGGTTCCGGCGCCGTCTGGTCCCGTGGCCGGCGGGGACCGGACTTCCGGCCCAGCGGGTGGAGCGGCACGCCCAACACGGTCGGCGTCGCCGGGCTGGCGGCGGCACTCGACTGGCTGGACGCCGCCGGAACCGAGCGGATCGAACGCTGGACCGTGGCGCTGACGTCCCTGTTGACCGACGGTCTGGACCGGATGGACGCCTACGAGGTCCTCGGCTGCCGACAGAGCCTCGCCGCCGGCTCCGAAATACAGCGGCGCCGCAGCCTCGTCACCTTCCGGCACCGCGCGATCAGCTCCCAGGATCTCGGCTTCATCCTCTTCAGCCACGGGTTCATGGTGCGGACCGACGGCCACTGCCAGGCAGGCCGTGACGCGGAGGACGGCTCGGTGCGGGTGAGCCTGCACGTCCACAACACCCCTGAAGAGATGCAAGAACTGCTCACCGTTCTCGCCACTCTGCAATGATTTCCATTAACAGAGTCGGATTCCGGAGACGGAGGCGGTACGACCGGCATGGGCGTGAGCACAACGACGGCGGCGCGATGGGTGGAGCGCTGGGAACGCCAGCAGCAGCTGTACGCGGTCGACCGTGAGGAACGGTTCGACGTCATCGCAGACCTGGTCGAACATGTGACAACCGGCCGCCCCACTCCACTCGTCCTCGACCTGGGAAGCGGCCCCGGCTGCCTGGCGGCGCGGCTCGCCACCCGCCTGCCGACCGCCGAGGTGCTCGCCGTCGACGCGGATCCACTCCTCCTGGAACTCGGCAGCGCCCACTACGGCAGCACCCTGCGCTACGTCAGAACCCTGATCGGCGAGCCGGGCTGGCTCGACGCCCTCGCCCTGGATCGACCCGCGGACGCCGTGGTGTCGACCACTGCCCTGCACTACCTCGGCACGGAAACCCTGCGGAGCGTCTACCGGGAACTCGCCGGGCTGCTGCGCCCCGGCGGCATCCTGATCAACGGCGACCACATCAGCCCGGACTCGACGAAGGTGTCCGAGCTCGCGAGCGACATCGGACGCCGCCGAACCGAACGCGCTGCCACATCCCCCGGCGAGGACTGGGAATCCTGGTGGTCGAGCGCAGCCACCGACCCGGAACTGGCCCCGCTCGTCTCCCGCAGCGGCGACGACGGACGCCCCCGGTGCGAGGGCAACGACCTGACCCTGTCCGGTCATGTCACCCTCCTGCGCGATGCGGGATTCGACCACGTCGGAGCCGTCTGGCAAGTGGGCCCCAGCCACGTCCTGGCCGCCGTCCGCTGAATTCCGGAACGGCGGGCACGTCCGCGATTCAAGCCGGGACCAGGGCGTCACCGGACGGCAGGGCTCATCCGGATCCCGGGCGTGGTCACGCAGCACGCCCGCCGGCCGGCTCAATGCCGTCGGCATCCGCCCCCGCTCGGCCGGAACACCGCCCTGACGGACACTCCGAGATGCCGGACCTCGTCGAACCGTCGGCGTGTTCCCTCATGAGCCACAGATGCAGCCCCACCGGTGAGCGGATCCCTAAAGAGACGGTTACTTCGGATTCTCGTCATTCATCTGCGGCGGCGTGTGGTCGCCGTGCGGGGCGGCTTCCTCGCTTATCTTCGGCCTCGACATCCGACATCCGGAGTAAAAATGCCAAAAGCGGATGAAATGCTTGACGTGAGGGGCGGAGTGGCGACCGCGCCCGCCGCGCTACCCGGGCGACGTACCGTCCCGTGGCCGTGGGCCGTAGGCGTTGTCATGGTCGCCGTGGCGTCCGCCCTCGTGCTCGCCGGCACCCAGTGGCTGAACAGCCCCGCCGTCTCGGCCTGGCGCACCGTCTTTCTGGCCATCACCGTCCAGGCGCTGCCGTTCCTCCTGCTCGGCACGGTCCTGTCAGGGGCGATCAACGCCTTTGTACCAGCGGACCTGTTCACCAGGATCCTGCCCAGACGCCCGGCGCTCGCCGTCCCGGTGGCCGGTGCCGCCGGGGTCGTCCTGCCGGGCTGCGAGTGCGCCTCGGTCCCCGTCGCGAACAGCCTGATCCGTCGCGGCGTCACCCCGGCCGCGGCCTTCGCCTTCCTCCTCTCGGCGCCCGCGATCAACCCCGTCGTGCTCACCGCCACGGCGGTCGCCTTTCCCGGCAGTCCAGCCATGGTCGTGGCCCGCCTGCTCGCCTCGCTCGCCACCGCCGCCGCCATGGGCTGGCTGTGGCTCTGGCTGGGGCGGGAGGAGTGGCTGCGGCCCACCGTCCGCCACACCGGCCACCAGCCGGGTCACCACCGCTGGACGGAGTTCCGCCGTGGCTTCCAGCACGACTTCCTGCACGCGGGCGGCTTCCTGGTGCTCGGTGCGATGGCGGCGGCCACCTTCAACGTGACCGTGCCCCGTACCGTCCTCGACACCTTCTCCGGCTCACCCTGGCTGTCCGTCCTCTTCCTGACGGCGCTCGCCGTGCTGCTCGCGGTCTGCTCGGAGGCCGACGCCTTCGTCGCCGCCTCCCTCAGCGGCTTCTCGCCCACCGCCCGGCTGGCCTTCCTGGTGGTGGGCCCGATGGTCGACCTGAAACTGATCGCCCTCCAGGCCGGCACCTTCGGCCGGGCGTTCGCGCTCCGCTTCTCCACCGCGACCACGGTCGTGGCCGTGGCCGTCAGCGTCCTGATCGGAGGCGTACTGCTGTGAAGCGCCCGGTCCAAGTCCTGCTGCTGGCCCTGACCGGCCTGGGTCTGCTGCACGCCGCCCTCTTCACCGACCTCTACCTGCGCTACGTCAAAGAGGGCCTGCGTCCGCTGCTGATCGCATCCGGCGTACTCCTGCTACTGCTCGCCCTGGCGGGCGCGGCCCTGGACCGGAACGATCACGACCACGATCACGGCCATGGAGGCGCGCACGGCCACGACCACTCCACCGCCCCGCGCGTCGCCTGGCTGCTGTTCCTCCCCGCGCTCAGCCTCCTCCTCTACGCCCCGCCCGCCCTCGGCGCCTACTCGGCCTCGCGTGCCACCGGCAAGGTGGTGAAGAAGCAGAAGGAGTTCGACCCACTGCCCGCTGCGGCCTCGCCCCTGCCCATGACACTCAGCGAATTCACCGCCCGGGTCCAGCAGGACCGCAAGCTGAGCATCAAGGGCCGTACCGTCCGGATGACCGGCTTCGTCACCCCGGCCGACCAGGACGGCGGCTGGTATCTGACCCGGATCATCTTCACCTGCTGCGCGGCGGACGCCCAGTCGGTCAAGGTCCGGATGTACGGCACCGACGCCCTCCCCGCGAACACCTGGGTAGCCGTCACCGGAACCTGGCATCCCCAGGGCAGACTCGGCACGAGGTCCGCGGCCGCAGCTCTCGACGTGCGACGCGCCGAGCAGGTCCCCCAACCGGTCAACGCCTTTACGGACGACCTGCCACTCACGCCTTCCTAGCGGCTCTCGTGGTGAACACATCAGTCACCGAACAAGCTGTCCTGTACGTACTGCACGACAGTCGTGGGGAGGCGTTGAGCGTTGACCTGCCATGTGCGGTGTTCCTCACGACCGTTGGGGTGGCCCGCACGGGTGTTCCTGGCCGCAGGGTTCGGGGCCGACTCCAGCCCGTGGCCGGCCAGTTCGTGACAGATCCGGCTGGCACCCCACCGGGGATGCCGGCGACGTAGCTCGCAGATCTCGGCGTCTTCCGAGGCCAGGGGGCAGCGCGTACCGGTGGGCACCATGGCGCGAAGCTCGTCGGCGTCGCGCGGCTGGCGGGCGTCTCCACGGGGACGGTCTCCAACGTCCTCAACCGACCCGACCGTGTCGCCGAGGCCACCCGAGTGCGGGTCGAGAAGGCCATCGCCGACCTCGGATTCGTACGGGGCGGCACGGTGTCGGAGCACGCAGCCCACTGGCGCAGGAACCGCTTCGCCACCTGGCTGTTCACCCCGGCGGCCTCCGGCTGGTATCCGAAGAAGGCACCACAGGAGGCCCGCCCCGTGCCCATCCTGGGCGAGCCGTGGCCTGGCGTCCTTGCACGAGGGCGGGGCGCCACCGATCGCGCCGATGCATGCTGGCTCCCGATCGCCAAGGGCCTCACACCCCACGGCCTCCGTCACACCCACCGGACGATGATGGAGGACCTGGGCACCGAGAAGGTGCTCATGGACGAGCGCATGGGCCACCTCGACGGCTTGGTCTCCGCGCGCTACGCCCACGTCACCCCCGGCATGCGAGAACGCCTTAAGCTCGGCCTGACCCAGCAGTGGGAGGCAGCACTCGACGCTCGCCTGGCCCTGTGCCCGAGGTCACCTGTGCGCGTGCTCAATGACCTCCTGCGTGCACGCGCGGCCGCCCTCCGGTAGCCCCACGGTGCCCCACAACAATGTTGTGGGGCACCGACGAGTCTGTCGCCGACGGCCCCAGGCCGGGAAGCTCCCCGCCCAGCGCATGCGATGTGCTGAACGGTTTGACCGGTCGCGGTGATGTGCACCGCCTATCGTCGGTCGCGTGAGTGACTTCAGCCCTGGTGCCCCGCTGTGCAAGCTGCTCTTCGGTCGTGCGACGAGCTGTGCATACCCCGATTGCTCAGAGCCCTTGGTCGAGGAGCATCGAGGACTGCTGAGCATCAACGTGGAGGTGGCTCATATCCGCGCGGAGAAGGCTGGAGGGCCGCGGTTCGATGTGAACTTTACTGAGGTCAACAGTGAGCCGAACTTGGTGCTTCTGTGTCACAAGCATCACAAGTGGGTGGATCGCCACCCGGACGCCTACCCCACGGAAGAACTGCTGACCTGGAAGGAATGTCAGGCTGTCCAGAGCCGTGGTGGCGGCCTGAGCGCAGACCAACTCGATCAGGTCGTAAAGGCGTTCACGACGCCGAAGGCTGAGGCGGAAGCGGTCGGCATTATCAGCGCCGGAGGCGAGAATATCGTATCCAAGATCGAATACCTCGCGGAGTTCAAGCTGCTGAACGCCGACACTGAAGCGCGCTACCTCGGCGTGCGCATCACCAACGTGGGAGCGATCGGATTCGGGGTCGATGCCGTCGGCTATGAGATCGATATCCACGGGCCAGCCCCGCTGGTCTATGGATTTCCCGCCGAGCACATCCGCCACCGGCCGCCAAGGCGACTGGAGCCGCAGGCGAACACGGTCTGGCTCATCGACCCTGATGTGCTTTGCAACGGCATCCGACTCGTGATGCAGACGGTGAGGGTATACGTCCCTGTGCGGTTCCGTGCGTTCTGCCACCTCGGATCCGGAGGTCGAGTGCTCGGGCCGTGGGTGTCCGCGCTGCACCTCCCCATCTGGAAGGACCACATCTCTCAGGAGTGGCTGGACGGCTTCGCGGAGCGAGCGGAGCAGACGCGCGCGAAACTTCGACCAGAACAGTGATTTCGCAGATCTGTTCCAACCAGAGCTGACCGTCACCACCCGGGACCCCGGTACCGGCAGCAGCAGCCCGGTGAGGGCGAAGCGGCCGAGGCGGTTGGCGTCGAGTAATAGTTCGACTTTCGGAATCTTGGGCCTGATCCACTTAGCAGATCAGACCCCTGACCTGGCACTTTATTGTCGGGAACCCACGACGTCTTCGTCCGACGAGTGCGAGCGCGGGGACGCCCGAGCGCCGGGGGCGTTGACTGGTGCGCCGGCGGCAGCAGCCGCCAAGGCAGCACGGCGCCCGGTGGTGTACGACCTGTTAGTTCTCCGCACTGCGCTGACCTGCCCCCGGCATTCGGATGTGGCGCCACACATGCGCGTAGCTGCGGTGCACCGCGCGCATCCAGGAAGGGACAGAGTTCCAGTCGGCGGCCACCTCGCGCTCGCCCCAAGCCACCTGCATGATCCGACGATCACCGGCGAAGTCCTCGACAAGATCGCGGCGCAGGAAGAGCAGGTGGCCGCGCCAGGGCTTGTCCGCGCGGAAGACTGCGGAGGCGCGCTGGCCATCCAGGCCCACGAGGTCGACCGTGCCGGGCAGTTGACGCAGACCGAACTTGGCAGCGAACTCGAACGACGGCACGTCGTAGCCCCTGCCGAGCCCGATCGCCGAAGTACTGTCGGGGGAGAAGTCCACGGCGACCTGGCCGAACCCGATGCCGTCGTCCTGCCAGTCGCCACGCAGCGCTCGGTGCGGGAAGACGCCCGAGGCATCGTCGTCGAACGTCAGATCGAACCGGGGACTCCAAGGCATCTCAGCGGCCAGCACGTCGCGGACCATCGGCAGCGGAGGGAAGAAATGGTTTCCCGGATACTGGCGCTCGCTGGCGAGCTGCCGAGCTGGTTCCACGTCCTCCGGCTTCAGCAGGAGGGTGCGGAAGAACCCGAACACCGTCCGCCCGTCGTGGCGGTGGTCCAGATATCCCTCGACCAGAAGCCAGCCGTCGTCCACTCCGTGGATCTCCTCGGGTGACCACAGATGGTCCGGGACGGCCACTGTCCCCGAGGTGAGCCAGGTCTGGTCATCGGTGGGCTCCACGGGTGCCCACATCGGAAGAGGCATGGGTGCTACCGGGGGCCTGTCGGGGAAGGTCGGGTCGATGTCGGGCATCAAGCGTTCTGCGTCCCCGAGGGGCGCTGGTGCGCGGCCATCGTCCACGAGGCGGCCGACCATTTCGTGGTAGGCGATCCAGCCGTACTTCTTGCCGTACCGTTCCACCCTCCTTTTGGTGCCGTAAGGCCGCTCGGCGTCCGCGGCAATGGACTGGTCGACGATGCCGAATACCTTCTCGCGCCAGCCCAGTTCCCAGACCCGAGCCATTACCTCGGCGCGGGCCCTGCGGTAGTCGGGGTGGTTGAAGTCGTAGTTGTCCCTGCCGTTGATGGCGGCCCCGATGATGTAGTTCTCGAAGTCGATGCCGAAGGTACGGTCGCATTCGTCGGCGTTGGGGTCGTCGTCCTCCATCACCTCAGCGGGCGCCACGGCGGCGAACCTCGGCGCGAAGGCATCGACACCGTCCGGGACGGCGGCGGGGTGGAGAGCGCCAGCGAATTCATAGGTGACCCGTACGTAGCCGCGCAGTTGCTCGTGCGAGGTGGGTGTGTTCCCGCCGTCCAGGAAGCGGACGCGCAGCTGCATCAGCCAGTCCCGCAGCGCGCGTTCGAGTGGTCCGCCAGGATCGGGCATTTGGTGGGTGCCAGCGGCCCCGAACGCTGCGGCGACGATGCGTTCGACGACGTAAGGGTCGTCGACGTCGAGCATCCGGGCGGCGAGGTCGAACAGCCGCTTGGGTTCTGGCCGGCCGTAGCGCTGGAGGGCTTTCGTCGCCAGGTCCCGCAGGCTTGTGTCCGTGGAAGTCAGTAGCCAGGCGATGGCCAGCGCGTCAAGGTCGTCGCTCTCGGCGCGATTGCTGCTTCCGGACCACCTGTCGATCGCTCGTTCCAGGTCTGCCGTCAGCCGGCCTGGAGCCTGGCCTCGAGCCCATTCGGTCCAGCGCAGGTCACGTTTGGGAAGGGGCAACTGGCGCAGGACGCGGTCAAGGAATGCGGCATTCAGGCGGTGCGGAGCGGACTTGCGGATCTCCCACAGACGGCCGAACGCTGGTCTGCCCTTCCTCTTGCCGGGATGCGCGGTAACGAGCGCGGTTGTGAGCGCGTCGACGGTCTCGTTGTCGAGGAAGTCCGACTCGGTGGTGAGTTCCTGGGCGAGCACCAACGAACGGTGCTCATCAGGGGCGACGCGCCACAGGTGGTGCCGGGTGAAGCGGCGTGGCAGCAGTGAGGTGAGACCGATGAGGATGTCCTCGCCGAGGGGGTGCGCTTGGTCGCCCAGGAGGGACTGCCAGAGAGCCGCCTCTGCGAGCTGCTCGTTGACGTCCGCGGGGGGAATGCGCACCAGAATCGCGTCGGCGATCAAGTATCCGGCGAGGCGGTCAAAAACGAAGCCGCACTCAGCGTCGTCGGAACCCCTGATCTCCTCGCGGAAGATCACTCCCTCCTCTACCAGGCGCCGGAACAGGCTTTCGTCCCAGTTCGGCTGGTCAGCGTCGAGGATGCTTCGCGCTTCGTCGAACGGAAGCCGACGGACGTTGTGCGTCCACATGTGCCTCGCCAGAGCCGTGAGGCGGCGCTGGATCTGGTCGGCCGGGACCGGGATGCGGGCCGGATCCTGGGCCAGCCGCTGTACCACGCCCTCGCGGTACAACTCGAAGACGCCGATGAGAGACTGAGGCAGCGCCTCCACGCCCACCGGCACTCGGCGGTCGTGGTTTGCGGCATCGCAGTATATGCGGACGAAGAGCGGGTTGTGGAACTCTCCCATCGGTAGCCAGGCGTCGGCCGGGTTGATCAGGTAGTGACGGAAGTAGACGCGGAGGATGTCGTCGACTTCCGCGCGCTGCCACTCCAGTTCCAGGGGAACCGTGTTCTTCGGGAGGGCCTGATCGGCGAGCGCCTCGCGGAGGGTGACGATCACCGCCACGTGAGGGTAGGCGCCCAGGGCAGGTGCCAATCCGGCGAGCAGTGTCCTCCACTCCGAGGGCCGTTCGGCCTCGTTCAGGCCGTCGATGATCAACGGAATCCGGCAGCCGGCGCGGTTACCGGCTGAGTTGAGAGCTTCCAGTAGGTCCTCGAAGTAGTCGACCTTAAGTCCGGGGATCCTTCGCGCGAGGTCGTCGAGGGTTCCGCCGGCGCGCAGGTTCCCGCCCTGGATGAAGATCCTGCCGTGGGCTGGTCGTTCGGTGAGGTCATCTGCGCGGCAAGGTGCGTCTTGCCCTGTCCCGCGGCGGCGATGACGGCGAGCAGGGGGGCTTCGGTGTCCGCCCGTGTGTCGTGCAGCCACTGGACGATGTCGCGGATCTCCGCGCCGAGACCGGTGACCAGCAGCGCCTCGGGCAGGCGACGCTGCCTCAGTTTGAGCACCAGGCGTCGCAGCGTTCGGGGAGAGGTTGCGGGCGGCTGCTGTTCGGCGAGGCGCTCGCGGACCTCCCAGGGCCGGAGGCCGCTTCCGGCGTCAAGGACCTCCCGCAGGTCGTCGACGAACCGGTCCAGGTCGTCGGCAATCTCTACGGCGTCTTGGCGGAAGGTGTTGTCGAGGCCGTCGATGGCTGCGCGCAGTGCCTGGATCCGGGCTGCGATGTCGTCGGTGCGCTGCTGCAGCCACTCGAACGACGCCGGGCGCAGCAAGGCCCGGTCGATGCGATGCTCCACGTGGTGGGAGGTGTGCAGCCGTGGCGTCCACCGTGCCTCGATGGGTGCAACAGATCGCTTGTGGGCTTGAGCCAGTACGTCTGCGGTGAGGGCGAGTTCACCGAAGAAGGTGGAGCGGAGCTCGTCGTGTCCCGCGAGCTGGTCGTCGTAGTTCTCGGTGGACCAGAGTTTGACGTTGACCCCCTGCTGACCGAGTCCGTTGATCCATTCCTCGTCCCCTTTGGCGGGCCGCTCTGGAAGGCAGAGCACAAAGTCGGTCAGCCCTACGACGTGCTCGATCGCCTTGGAGAGCGAGTCCTCGATCTGCTTGCGCTGGCCTGCGCTGAGCTCATTCTTGCTGTTGAGGATGAACCACTTGCACGACCAACCCCAGACGCGGCCGGGGTCGCCGAGAGCACCGGCGTGGTCGACGTGCAGGTAGAACTCGACGCCGGGCTGGTTGCGGCGTTCCCGCATCGTGCCCACCGCGCCGTAGCGGCGGGAGACGATGGCCCGTGTGAGCGCTTCGAAGTTCCGGTCGGCGGCGCCGGGCAGACGTTCCAGATCAGTCAGATCCACTGTCGCTCCGAGTACTTGCATCCGACCGAGTGATCGTGTCCTCGTCCCATTCGTGACGGGAGAAGATCTCGACTTTCGCGCCGTAGTGGAGAAGTGCCTTCAGGAATCCCTGGACGTCGGACTCGTCGGTCCAGATCCGGACTGTCTCTCCGGTGCGGGTGACGGTGTGGTCAAGGGCGAAGACGTCGACGTCGTACCTCCCCATGTCGTACAACTTCATTTCGGCGAGTGCTTCGCCCAGTTCGCGAGGCATGCGCTCGCCAGGGCTCTGCCAGTCGTCATCGGACCACGCGTCCTCGGCAAGAGCCTTGAGAGCCTCCATGCGCTCCTCCGCTGCCTTGGCACCGGTGACCGTCTGAAACCGGCCGATCAAGACCAGGTCCATCGAGTGCTCCGAGCCGTAGCCGTTCCAGATCCTCATCGTGCCTCCCTCAACGCCTGCACGGCTTCCATGATGGAGCCCCCGACTGACAATCCCGTGGGCGCATAGGCGTGAGGGCGCAGGACGCCGGTCGCGTCGACATGCATGTGCGCGTCGAGGAGGCGCTCGCCTGGGACGGCCTCCGCCGTGGGCAGCGTGGCTTCGAGGCCGGTACGGGAGATCGCGAGCCGAACCCCGTTCCTGGCGGCCGCGGCCCACTCGACGAGGCGCTGAGCGTCGGCGTCGCTGATACCGGGAGTTGCCGCGGTCGGCTGCTCCGGAAGAAGCAGGAGTTCGGACGCGCCGACCTCGTCCGCGAACTCTGCGAGGTCATCCAGTTCGCCGACCGTGTCGGCATTGATGACAGCGTTGATGCCGAACGGGGCGAGAGAGCCGAGCAACCCGGCCGCCTGGACCACGGCCGCGAACGGCCGGCCGCGGAGCCGCTCGTAAGTGGCTCCGACCCCGTCGACTGACAGACGGACAAAGTGCACGGCCCCACACAGGGATTCGACGAGTTCGGATGTGAGCCGGTGCCCATGGGTCGTGAAAGTCACCGCCATAGACGTGGACTGGGCTATGTCCCAACACAGTTGGGCGAACCTTCGGTACGCGGTCGGTTCCCCTCCTCCGAAGCCGACACCGAGGCACCCGGCAGCATCGAGTTCGACCGCCCATGCCAGCACACGCTCCCTGTCGAGCGCGGCGGCGTGCTTGGGCGCGTAGCAGTAGGCGCAGTGGAGCTCGCAGGCGTTGGTCAGCGCGACGGACAGGTACCGGGGAGCACGGGAGAATTGCTCAGCGGGAACAGGCACCTCGTCGAGCAGCACGTTCATCCCGGAGACACGATCAAACAGGTGAACACCAGCTGCGGACAGGCGAATCTTGCACGTCACCGACAGCATGATGCCACCGTTGCCCGTGATGCCGGGAGGGACCGTGCAAGGTCGTCGGTGCAGTGCCCGCAGCGGGGCGTCGGGACTGTTGTAACTGAGCCCGGCACTATGAGGGCGCCACGGCGACGACCAGCGTCAAGGTGGAGCGGCTGTAGGAATGACGGCTGGGGTTCCCGATGCGGTCGGCCCCGGGGACCGTGCCCTGCGTACTCACCCTTACAGATCGAACAGACTCTCCTGGAAATTCTCGACGACATCCCGTCGCGGGTAGAACAGGCCCAACAGCAGAAAAGTCTTGGGGCGGGCTGCGACGTTTCCGACGAAGCAGTGAACGGCCTTCTCCGGAGAGACCATCCGGTCGAACCAGCGCTCGCGGAGCCCCTCCTCCACGTCGTCCTTCCCGTACTGGCGAAGGAACTTGCGGTACGACTCGCCCGCCTCCCAGTCCCTCAGCCCCATATCGTGGCCGCCGCACCCCTGATCCGCACATCGGAAGCTGTACCGGAACTCAAGTGGCACCCACTCCAGCTGGCGAAGGTCCTGCGCGAGGAGATCCAACTGATCGGCCAAGGCCGCCTTCGAAGCGGGCCAGGGCTCGGCAGGAGCGAAGCGGAAGCCAGTGAACTCCGCTGGACGGAAGACGCCGAGCGATGTGCCCCGCACCTCCTGGTCTCGCTTTATGGAGCACAGGGACGGCGCCACGAGAGGCCGAACATGCGAGAAGCGTTCTCGCCAGCCGTCCGCTGTCCCGAGGCGCTCGATCACCTTGAGGGTCTGCAGATTGGGGCGCAAGCTCTCGGGACGGCGGTCCTCATGGTGTCGCTGCACGTCGACCTCGACGATCGAGTACTTGGCGAACTGGCTTTCTTCGTTCAGCAGCCGGAACGGAACCGGGAAGAGCCGCACATGCTGGGGCGTCCCCTGGTCGAGCCGTATGCCAGCCACGCAGCTCGTCTCGTGGTACTTCGCGGACAGTTCCGGATAGGTCTTGACCGTGATCATGATCCGCGCGCGCTGCCATTTCCCCGATCCCATGGTTGCCCCCTCCACTGATCTCCCGATCTGATTGGAGGAGAGGCATGCGTCACCGGCAAGGGTGCGTACAGGAGCGACGGACGAAGTCAGGCCAGGGGAATGACGGGCACCGCGGCCCGTTTGCGGACCGTGTCCAGAACGACCTGCCGGTGGCAGCGGCTCTCGTCCTTCTCGAAGCACATGACCGCGACCCGGGACTGCCGGGCATGCTCCGCGAGGCGCTCAAGATCGGTTTGCGCCTCCTCGGACCGCAGCACCCCACGGAAGCGAGCCCGGCCCACGTCGAGTCGGCCGTCCCAGAACGGTGCCCGGTTGTCCTTGGGATTGCCCAGGCCACGCAGGTGCGTGTACTCGATGCCGGCCTCGGCGAGCGCCTGCCCGAGCCGAGTCTTGCTGAAGCCCTTCTTGCGGCTGATCGGCGTAAGCCGTACGTCCGCCACGACATCGATACGGCTGTCGAGGAGAGAGGCGACAAACGAATCGATGTCCCGGCCTTCGTACCCAGCAGACCAGAGGCCGGGAGCGACCTTGGTCTCCCGGAAGAGCTCATCGAGAGAGATCTCAAGTGCCTCGGCGACCGCTCCGACGGTCAAGAAACCTGGCTGGATCGCTCCCTCGCTCTCCAGACGGGCCAGCGTCCCTACGGCGATGCCGGCTTCCTTGGCGAGCCGCTTCCGCGACCACCCTCGACCCTCCCGCATCGCTCGCACGCGACGGGCGAGTGCTCGGGCGTGGTAGTGGGGACGCGCTGAGTGATGGCTTGCCATGTGTCGTGATCCTAAGGGCGGTTGAGGCGGGCGGGCATGGTGTTCCCGGCCGACTACGGGGCTGGATTCGCGAACGCGCAGGTCCGAGTGCCCTCAGCCTCCGCACTTCAGACGGCCTCACCAGTCGCCCCCTGGGAGAACCCGACCAAGATCTTCTCCCCGGTTTCTCCCAAACGATCTCCAGAAACCCGCCAGGGGCCTGATCCACTTGGTGGATCAGGCCCCTGACCTGGTGTTTTTCTGTCGGGGTGGCGGGATTTGAACCCACGACCTCTTCGTCCCGAACGAAGCGCGCTGCCAAGCTGCGCTACACCCCGGTGTCGCTGCTGTGGTGCTTGTCGCGGCGACGTCGTTTACTTTAGCCCACTGCTGGCCGGAGACGAAATCCGGTTTAGGGGCGGCGGCCGACGGGGTTCGGGCGGGTGTGGTCCAGGGCGACCAGCAGGAGGACTGCCAGGGCGTAGAAGGAGAGGCCCAGGAGGAGGGCGTTGGCGAGGGTGCTGCGGTATCCGTGCTGCTCGGCGTCCAGGAACGGGTAGAGGTAGCGCCCCGGGGTGCCGGGGAGGAGCAGGCCGGCCCGGACGAGGGTGTACGTCAGGTAGGTCAGGGGGTAGAGCATCCACCCCGCCGTCTGGCGGAGGTGGAGCCGTCCGGGCGGCGTGAGGACGAGCCAGTCCACGACGGCCGCCACCGGGGCCGCCGTATAGAGGAGCTGCAGGGCCAGCCACTGGCCGTGCCACGCCACCGGGGGGTGCGTCGCGCCCGTCATCGAGAACGGCGGGGTCGTGTGGCCCAGGAGCAGGTGGTAGACCAGGGACGAGATCACCACGTAGAGGAGAGCCGCCCCCGTCAGGGACGAGGGCAGCGGGCGGGCCGCCTGCCACGATCGGCGGGCCGAGGAGAGGCTGACCAGGGCCAGGAGCAGCGCCGCCTGGACGCCGAAGTAGCTCAGGATCCGGTCCGGGCTGCCCAGCAGCAGCTCCAGTGCCACGCCCGCCAACGCCAGCACGGCGGTCAGCAGGCGGAACACCGCGGTCGCGGGGCGGGGGAGGGGCGCCACCACCGCCGTCGCCGGAACGTGCGCGGGCATCAGTACGGGCGTGCTCGGGACCGCGGGGAGGTCCGGGATGTCCCTGGGGATCGGGGGTATCGGGGCCGTCATGCCCTCAACGGTGGAGGAGAGGGTCCATCCGGGCATTTTGTCGTACTCCGGGTGGGTTAGCCGGTCCGGAGTACGCCCCGGTTACTCCCGCCCCACCAGCGTCAGCAGCGTCGCCTCCGGGGGGCACGCGAAGCGCACCGGCGTGTAGCGGTTCGTGCCGCAGCCCGCCGAGACGTGCAGGTAGGAGGTGCGGCCCTCCGCCGTGTGCCGCGACAGTCCCTTCACCCGGTCGGTGTCCAGGTCGCAGTTGGTGACCAGGGCGCCGTAGAAGGGGACGCAGAGCTGGCCGCCGTGCGTGTGGCCGGCCAGCACCAGGGGGTAGTTGTCCGCCGTGAACGCGTCGAGGGCGCGGAGGTACGGGGCGTGTACGACGCCCATCGAGAAGTCCGCCGTACCGGACGGGCCGCCCGCCACCTGGACGTAGCGGTCGCGCTTGATGTGCGGGTCGTCCAGGCCGGTCAGCTCGACCGAGACCCCCTCGACCTTCAGGACGCCCCGGGTGTTCGTCAGGTTCAGCCAGCCCGCGCCGTCGAAGGCGTCCCGCAGGTCCTCCCACGGGTTGTGGATCACACCGACGGCCGGCGGGTTGCCGTTCAGGCCGTGCCTGCCGCTCGTCTTCTCCAGCAGGTAACGGGCGGGGTTGCGGGGGCGCGGCCCGTAGTAGTCGTTGGAGCCGAAGACGTACGCGCCCGGGAACTCCATCAGGGGGCCGAGCGCGTCCAGCACCTCGGGGACGCCCTCCGGGTCGGACAGGTTGTCCCCCGTGTTGATCACGAAGTCCGGGCGCAGGCCCGCCAGCGACTGCAGCCAGCGCTGCTTCTTGCGCTGGCCGCTCACCATGTGGATGTCGGAGACCTGGAGCACCCGCAGCGGGCGCACACCCGGCGGGAGGACCGGGACCGTGACCCGGCGCAGCCGGAACGAACGGACCTCGAAGCCGGCCGCGTACAACACACCTGCGGCGCCGAACGCCGCGATTCCCAGGGGTACTCCGTATCGAGCGCGCATATGACCATCGTGTCAGACGGATCCAGGGCCCCGAGACCGGCGGGTACCGAAATGGGCGGGCGTTCCGTGTGCGGCACCTGCGACAATCACATCCATGACCACCACGCTCAAGTCGAAGCTGCACGCCGACCTCAACGCCGCGATCAAGGGGCGCGACGAGCTCCGCTCGGCCACGCTCCGGATGACGCTCTCCGCGATCACCAACGAGGAGGTCGCCGGCAAGCAGAAGCGCGAGCTCTCCGACGACGAGGTGCTCAAGGTGATCGCCAAGGAGGCGAAGAAGCGCCGGGAGGCGGCCGAGGCCTTCGCGCAGGGTGGTCGTGCCGAGAGCGCCGAGCGGGAGAAGGCGGAGGGCGCGGTCCTCGCCGAGTACCTGCCGAAGCAGCTCAGTGACGAGGAGCTGGACGGGATCGTCGCCGAGGCCGTCGAGGAGGCGAAGGCGGCGGGTGCCGAGGGTCCGCGGGCCATGGGCGCCGTGATGAAGATCGTGAACCCGAAGGTGGCCGGGCTGGCCGAGGGCGGCCGCGTCGCCGCCTCGGTGAAGAAGCACCTGCAGGGCTGACCCCGGGAAGCTTCCCGCGGTACGGCGGCATGACGACGGTGGGGCCGCACCTCTGTGGAAGAGGTGCCGCGGGCC